>CAZUUP010000107.1:0-12412 GCA_964623105.1 uncultured Akkermansia sp. | reverse complement strand
GGCCTCCCCAAACGCCGCCTGCGCCTCCACCAGCTTCCCTTGCGCCTGCAACACGCCCCCCACCTTGCTGTGCGCCACCGCCAACTCCCGCTGCCACCCCGCGTTGGCCGCATCCAGTTCCGCCAACCCGCGGCTGATCCGCAGATACTCCCCAAACGCCGTCTGCGCCTCCGCCAGCTTCCCTTGCGCCTGCAACACGCCCCCCACCCGGCTGTGCGCCACCGCCAAATCCCGCTGCCACCCCGCGTTGCCCGCGTCCAGTTCCGCCAATGCGCGGCTGATCCGCAAATCCTCCCCAAACGCCGCCTGCGCCTCCGCCAGCTTCCCTTGCGCCTGCAACACGTCCCCCACCCGGCTGTGCGCCACCGCCAACCCCCGCTGCCACCCCGCGTTGCCCAGGTCCAGTTCCGCCAACGTGCGGCTGATCCGCAGATACTCCCCAAACGCCGCCTGCGCCTCCGCCAGCTTCCCTTGCACCTCGAACACGGAACCCAACAAGCAATTCGCCCGCGCTTCACCCGAGCCATGTCCGCATTGTTTCGCCAGCGCCAGGGCATCATCGGCTGCGGCCCGCAGGCGCGCCGTTTCACCGCGCGCAGACCGCGCCTCCGCGACGCACAGCAGCACCTCCACGCGCGCCCGTCCAGCCACCAGACCGCTCGCCTCCAGTTCCCCCAGTGCCAACGCCAGCGCATAGCGATCTTCAGGATGGGCCGCACCCGTCCACTTCCGATCCAACGCCTCGCACTCCGCCGCCCCACGCTCGGGATCAGCGCACAGCAAATGGTAAAGCCATTCTATCCGGCCCGAGGGGCTGAGATCGCCTTGAAAACAGGCGGCGGCCCGGGCCGAAAGCGCGCGGAAGATTGCCGGTTCGCACTTCGCCAGCCGTTTGCGCCAGCCCAACCGGGTGGCTTCATGCACATTGCGCGCGCCATGATCCCGCCGGGGAAACTCTTCGACGAACGGCAAGGTTGCCAAGTCGGCAAAACAGGCGTCCGCGTCAGCGGTCGACAATTCCAACACGCGCCCCAACCGAACCGGATCAAACCAGTGCAGCACCGCCGCCGCGTCCAGTGCCGCGCGCAAAGGTTTCCGCCCGGCCTCGCCGCGGACCAGCAGCGCGAAATCCGCAGTAACTGCCGCCTGCGCCTGCTGGTCACCCTGGGTCAGGCGCAACTGCTCAAGTAGCTGGGCGACAAAATCAGGCATGGCAGCGGATCAGGGGGCCGGAGAACGCTGGGCGGTCGCGATCGTTTTCAAACTGTTGGCCATGGTTCCAGCCACTCCGCCGGTGAGCAGCGCAAGCGTGGGCAGGTGCGGGACAAGTTGCGGCGCCTTTTTCTCCAGCCACGCGTGCCAATGCTCCAAGGCGATGGGACCGACCGCGAATCGTTCCGCCCGCCCACACCAAGGCATCTTGTCCAAGTCTGGCACCGATTGACCCGAGACGATGATTACCAGGCCGGGCGCAGACCCAACTTCTCGCAGCAACGTATGTTCGAGCCAGTCCGCCAAATCCGGGAACTGCCGGGCCTTCTCATACGAATCGAGCACGAGCAACACCGGGCGATCCAAAGTGCGAAGATCCTCGCGGAGGAGATTCTTGCTGTTTCCGCCCTGCGCGGCGAAATCCCGCAGGCGGTCCCGCAAGTTCAGTTTCAATTCACCGAGCACGTCATCCACGGTTCGTGCGCCCCCTTTGAAATCCACCACGGCATGGGCGATTCCCACGGCTCCGGCGTAGGCGACCGCCTGCTTCACCAACTCCGATTTGCCGTGATTCGACGCGCCCTCGAACAGCAGCACCTGCGGCCCAAACTGTCCGGAGAGCAGGCGCACGATGGCCGGCCATTCTTTCTCGTGCCGATTGGCGAGACCGTGATCGAAATTGGGGAGCGGTGCGGGCCACTGAATCGCGGGGCGGGCTGGAGGATCGTCGGACATCGGTTCGCCCTTCAACCAGGCGACCACCCGCGCGAAGTCGCCTTCCGCCGCAGGTGGAACCGTGAAGGAAGGGAGATGCTTGAGCTCCTGCGGAGTCGTGTTCCGCAAGGCAGCCTCGAAGAAGAGGATGCGATGCGTTCCAGTCACCCATTTCGCCTCGTAGAGCTGCGTGTAAAAGATTCGGGCCTCACACGCCGCCCCGCAGCCCACGCCCGGCTGTTCCATTCCCTCAAAACAGCGGAACCATCCCGGCGTACCAATGAAGAGAACCTTGGCGGAATCTTTCGCAGCATTGGCCGACCAACGGTCCCAGCCTTCGTTCGGTCCGCCGGGGTTGTCTGCGAGGAAGAACTGATCCAGCACCACGTCGAGACCAACTGCCCGCAATCGTTCCGCCAAAGCCCGCACCCGCACACGGTGCGCCTCGTCCTCCCACCGATAACTGATGAAAACCCGGCTCAAATCGCCCGGAGCGTAACCCCCCGTCCCCGCCGCTTAAAAGCATTTTCCCCGCCCCCGCCACCCTCACTTCACCACCACCGGTATCACACTCGGTGCCGACTCCAGCCGCATCCCCTCCCCCACCGAATACCGGGCCACCACCGTGAGATGATTCTTCACCGGTCGCGCCCCTTCCCAGCGCAGCCCAAACTGGTAGCCAACCCCCAGCGAGTTGACCGTCTCAAAACCCGCCAGGCTCGCCGCCGGATAGGTCCACACTTTGGCGGGCGTCGCGGCCCGCGCTCCTTCCGCCGTGACCGTTCCATCGAACATCACAATCTCCAGCGTGCCCCTGCGAATCGGCACACCGCGGGCCCGGCTCCGGCTGCTGGCATACACCCGCACCGCGAAACCATCCGGTCGGTCCAATTGCGCGAAATTAATCGCCACTGGCACACCAAACAGATGCAACTCCTCGATGCCACCCGCAGCCGCTTCATTCCGCCGGGAACTCTGCTCCCCGGTCGCCGCGCACCCCACCAAACCCAACAACACTCCGCCCAGCAACACTCGCAACGCACGCCGGCAGCCTCCCGGACATGACAAGGCAATCGAGCGAAATAAAGGCGCGAGATTCAAGGCTGGCATGGGGTTTCGTTGCCGTCCGGACCGGTGCCCGTCAGGAACCCGCGGGTTTGGGCACCGCCGGAGCCGTCGGCACCGCCGGCACCGTCCGGAACAGCGGATCCAACACCGGGCTGTTAAACTCATCGCGCTTCAGGCCGTCCCGCAACCGCGAACGATCCAACTGCTCGCGGGTCACCCCCTCGGCATCGAACAGCGTTCCCGAAGTCCGGGTGTTGGCCAGCACCTGGGGTGTGAGGAATATCAACAACTCCTTCTTCTCCTTGGTCATCTTGGTGCTGCGGAAAAGCTGCCCGAGATAGGGAATGTCCCCGAGCAAAGGCAGCTTTTTCACGGTCCGGTCCTCGCTCGTGCCGATAAGACCGCCGATGATGATGGTCTGGCCGCTCTGCACGCTCACCGTGGTGTTGGCCCGGCGCTGGTTGATGATCGGCACAGTGGCAGACTTGTTGATGACCACCGTGGAACTGCTGATCGTCGAATTGGTCGTGCCGAGATCGAGCTTCACGAAGCCGTCCGGATTGATGCGCGGTGTCACCGTCAGGTTCACGCCGACATCCTCGTAACGGAACGAATTGATGGTGTCGCCCTGCACCGTCACCCGGCTGTCCGTGATCAGCGGCACCCGCTGCCCGATGTTGATGGTCGCCGGCATGTTGTCCGCCGTCACAATCTGCGGCCGGCTGAGCACTTCAATCTGCCCGTCCTCCTTTAGCGCCCGCAGAAGAAACGCGAGGTCACCGCCCGTCACCGCCGCCGAGTAACCGCCAAATGCCTTCAACGCCGCCGCCATGCCCACATCCCCCGCCAGCGTTCCCCTGCCACGATTCACATCAGTGGCCAGCGACCAGTCCAGGCCGATCTCCGACGACGCGTTCAACGTGACCTCCGCCACCATCACCTGAATCAGCACCTGCGGACGCGCCATGTCCAGTTGCTCGATCAACGCCCGCACCTGCTCGAAATACCGCGGACTGGCCGAGAGCAGCAACGTGTTGGTCAGGTCCTCGCCCACCACCGACACCTCCCGCTCGAGCATCTGCTGCGCCGTGGCGACGGCATCCGCCCCCAAAATCGCCGTCGCCCGCTGGCGCTCCTGGTCGAGGAACGTGCGCACCGCCAGCGCGATCTCCTTCGACTGCGAATTCTTCAACCGGATCACCTCCGTCTTGCGCTCATTGGCCGGGCTGGATTCCAGCGCCTCGATGATCTGCTCCACCATCTTCACATAATGATCCGTCCCGCCCACCAGCAGGCTGTTGGTGCGCGGGTCCACCGTCACCGTCAGGGCCGCCTGCTCCGCTGTGCCCAGCGTCGCGCTCGCTGCATCATTCGTCCCGCCCGGCCGCACCAGCGTGTACTGAATCGTCCGCTGCGAGGCGGCGGTCGCCGTCGGCGTCATCCGGAACATCTGGGTCAGCAATTCCGCCATCTGCCGCGCATGGGCGTTCTTGAGCGCGAAGACCTTGATCTTGGCCTCCTGTGGCGAACTGGCGTCCAGCCGTGTGATGATCTGCTCCAGCAGGCCCATGTAATCCACCGGTCCGCTCACAATCAGCGAGTTCATCCGCGGATCGCCGGTGATCAGCACCGATTCCTTCAACGCCGCCGTCACCAGGTCATTCCCACCCTCGGTCCGCGTGATGAACTGCAGCACTGATTGCGCATTCGGATTCTGCTGGTCGGTCAATGGCGCGGGCTTCGTGTTCAGGGCCGCGTTCAAAATCGTAACCAAGGCCTCCGCCCGGGCGTTTTTCAGCGGGAACACCTTGATCTCCGAGACCCGGGCGACCTGCTCCGTGTCCAGCTTCTTCACGAGTTCCGCAATGCGCCGCGCATCCGTCTCGCCGCTGGACACCACCAGCGCGTTGATGCGCTCGTCGGCGCTGATCTGGATCGGCAGGTTCTGGCCGGGAGTACCGTCGCGGAACAGGCTTTGCACCGTCAGCAAAACCTTCCGCACGTCCGCCTTGGCCAGCGGGAACACATGAATCGCCAGCCCGATCTGCGCCGGTTCGCTGTCCAACCGGTCGATCAGCGACGACACCGTGGCCATGTCCTCGACGCTCGCCCCGACCAGCAGGGCGTTCACCCACGCATCCGCCACCAGCGTGATTGGCTCGGCCGGTTCGCCCTTCACCCGCGACGGGCGGTTGGCAAAGATCGGCAGCAGGGTCGCCTGCAGCTTGCCCGCCGTGGCCTTCTTCAACGGGAAAACCCGGAAGTTCAGCCGGGTGAACTGGCTCTCCCCGTCCAGTTGCGGCAGGATGCGCTCGACAAAATCAAACGCCTCCTTGCCGCCGGTGACGAGCAGCGTGTTCACCCGGTCATCGGCGATCACCGTCGGCGCGACCCGCTTCTGCCCGGCGTTGAAAGCCAGATTGTCGGCCGCCTGCCTGGCCTTGAAAAACTGCTCCAGCGTGGTCGCAAGGGACGATGCGCGCGCGTGCTTGAGCGGAAACAGCCGCACGTCACTCGCCGGCCCCTGCTCCCGGGTGTCCACCCGCCGGATTACCTCGCGCACGATCGCCAGCGCCTCCGGGTTGGCGCTCACGAACAGGGTGTTGCTGCGCAAATCCACCGACACCGCCAGCGTGTCCCGCCCCGGCGTCTTGACCGCACCGGGCACCTGTCCGGGCCGATACAACCCCTGCTGCACCAGCGAACTGAGGATGCCCGAGACGCGCTCCGCATCCGCGAATTGCAGCGTAAACACCTCCAGCACACCCCCGGCGATCGTCGGCTCGACATCAAGCTTCGCCAGCAGTCCCTGGATCAATTCCAGGTTCTCTTTGCTCGCAGAAACCACCAGCGAGTTGTTCAGCGGATCAGATTCGAGCTTGATTTGCGTATTCGGAAGCGGGGGCTGGCCGGGCAGCGTCTGCGCGGTGCGGCGTGCGGCAAAGATGCTCTCGATCATCGTCGCGGCGCGCGCGGCGTCGTGATGCTTGAGCTTGAGCACGGTGAGCAGGAGGGACGGATTTTCGACCCGCGTGTCCAACCGTTGGAGCAGCTCATCAATCGCGCCGTTGTCCTCCTGGTTGGCTGTGATAAGGAGGCTGTTGCTGCGGGCGTCGGGCAGGATGACGGGCTTGTTGCGCTGCACATCCGTCGTGCGCGCGGCGGCGTAGCGTTGCTCGAACAGCGTCGTGAGCGTCGCGGCCAGTTGCCGCGCATCAGCAAACTCGACCGGGATCAACCGGATGCGACCACTGAGTGCGGGGCCGGACTTGTCCAACTGTTTGGCCAGCGCCTCAACCAGTTCAAACGTGTCGCGTCCCCCACCCACCAGCAGCGCGTTGCTGCGGCTGTCGGCAAGGATCACGACCTTGAGCTGATCGGCCTGGCCCTTGTTCAACGTGGCGCGCTGGGTCAAACGCGCATCCATGAGCTTTTGCAGGGTTCCGGCCATGACGTTGGCGTCCGTGTTCTCGAGCGGAATCAACCGGATGTCGCGCAACTCGAACGGCAGCTTCTGGTCGAGCTGTTTCAACAGCGCTTCGACAATGGCAAAGCCCTTGGCATTGCCCGCCACAATCAGCGCGCCGGTGCGGTCATCGATGGTGATCACCGGCTTGTCCTCGTCGCGCACCGTGCCGGCGCGCTGGCCCGTGTAGAGGTCGGCAAGAATCTTCTGCACCGCCGCCGGTTCGGCGTGGACCAGCGGGAAGATGCGCACGGTCTCGAGTCCCGAGGCGGAGGGAATGTCGAGCTGTTCGAGGACCTCGAGGACCAGCGGCAAAAGGTCCGTGCGGGCGGCGAGAATGAGGATGTTGGAGAACTCCTCGGCCTGGATCGTGAGCGCCGCGCGGGACGCCGCGTTGTCGGTGGTGCGCGGAGCCGCCGGCTCCTTGAGCGTGCGCAACCGGGTGATCTGCGTGTTCAATCCCTCGGTGCCGGGAACCGCCGGACCTTCCGCAAAGACCGAACGCAACAGCGGCAGCAACCGCGCAGCCGAGGCGTGCTTGAGCCGGATGACCTTCACTTCGGTAACGAAGCGTTCGAGCGGTTTGTCGAGGTCCTGGATCACCTTCCCGGTCAGCTCGATCGACTCGTCCTGCCCGCTGAGAATGAGCGTGTTGGAGCGGGCATCGATGCCAATCCCCAGCGGGTTCACCAGCGCCTTGCCGGCGGGGCCTTCGGGCTGCGCGCCCGGCCCGCCGGGACCGGTGGCAAGCTGACGCCCCTGGGTGAAAACACTTTGCAGCGTCTGCGCAACAGCGGTCGCGTCCGCGTGCAGCAACTTCACAATGCGCACGCTCACGCCCTCGACCACCTGCGGCGTGTCCATCAATTCCACCACCGCGGCGAGCGCCTTGAGGTTGTCGGGCGTCGAGGTGAGGATCAGCCGGTTGCCGCCGCCCGTGCCGTCCGCGGCGATTTTCAGGGGCCGGGTGAGATCGAGCGTTACAGCCAAACCATTGTCACCCAGCACGCGCAACCGGCGTATCTGCTCCTGCAACTCGCGCGCCTCGGCGGTCATCTCCCCCTGCGCTCCCGGCTTGAGCATGTTCTGCAACACCGTCGCCAGATGCGTCGCGTTGGCTTTTTTCAGGGCGAACACCATCACCTCGGCCTGAATGTCCGCTGCCGGGCGGTCGAGCGAGTTCACCATCTTCTCGACCTGGTTGATCACCGACTCGCGCCCGACAATCAGCACACCGCGCGTGCGGGGATCGGCCGCCACCGTGATGGCCTCGCCCGGCCGGATGAGATTGAGTTGTGTCACCATCTGCTGGACCAGCGGCAGGACCTTTTCCGGTGGCGCGTTGGTCAGCGGCACGACGCGATAATCGAGCTGGGCGGTCAGCCCCGCGCCATCGAGCTGCTTGATGAGCGATTCCATCAGCGGAAAATCCGTCGGGCGAGCGCGCACGATGACGCTGCGGGTGCGCGGCTCGGCCACCACGGTGATGCGCGGCTGCTGGGGCAGTTCATGCACCGGCTGGCCGGGCTGGCGCGGCGGCACCACCACCGGCGGCAGGCGCAAGAGATCGTTCAAGGTCCGGGCGACAATGACCGGGTCGGCATCCTTGAGCGGGAACAGGCGGAACTCGGCCTCGTTGCTGTAGAAGTTGAGCGACAGGTCGGTGATGATGCGGTCGAGGTTGTCGAGTTCCTGCACCGGACCGGACAGCACCAGCGCGTTGGCATTCTTGTCCACCGCGATGATCACCTCGAAGGGCGCGTTCGTGCCCCCCGGCACGGCCTGCGATTGCGGCGGAGCGGGCGGGGCGTTCGTCACCCCGGGCCGCACGGGATCCAGCTTCTCGACAATGCGAATCTGACCGCGCGACATCTGCGGGTAGATGTTCTGGAGCATCCGGGCCATCTGCTCGGCCACGACGCGGTCAAGCGGGCGCAGGCGGACCTGGATGCTGGTGTCCTTGCTCTGTTCGTCGAGGCGGCCGATGAGGTCTTGAATCTGCACCAGGTCGCCGCGGCGGGCGATGACCGTGATCGAATTGTTCAACTGGTCGGCCTCGATGATCGGCTGCTCGACCTTGGGCCGGTCGGCGAACAGCGCCTCGAGCTTGGCCACCACCTCGTAGGCCCGGGCCTTCTTGAGCCAGACAAACTGCACGTCGCGATCCGAACGCTCGGGCGCCTTGTCGAGAATCGGGAGCATCTTTTCAATCGCGCTGAAATGAGCCTGGGTGCCGGAGACGATGAGCGCATTCGAGCGGGCATCAACCGCCACGTTGGCCAGCCCGCCCTTTTTCGCCCGCGTAACCCCGCGCAGCAACTGCTCCACGACTTCGGAGATCTCCTTCGCCTTGCCGTTCTCCAGCTTGTAAATCCGGATTTCGATGTCGTTGCTTTTGCTCTCCACATCGAGCGCCTGGATCACCTTGAGCATCTGCTCGACCTCGTCGTTTGGGCCGTTGATGAGGAGCGTGTTTGCCCCGCCCACCGGTGTGACGCTGACACGGGCCACCTTGCCCTTGCCCAACCGCGCGGTGAATGACGACGTGACTGCGGTTGCGACTTCGTCGGCGCGACCCTTGGTCAGATGAACGGCGTGGAAGGTGGTCTTCTCGCCCGCCGGCGCGGCGTCCATGAGCCGTACCAACTGCTCGACCTGCTCCAGCGTGCGCTGCGTCGCATCCACCACCAGCGTCGTGTCATCGCCGCCGGGGGCGACAATCAACCGGTCTTCGGTGGCGGTCGCCAGGGTCTGCTTCGGAAACAACCTTGTGAGCATGGCGGAAACCGTAAGCGCGGAATTGCGCTGCAAATTGATCACGCGCACCTCGCGCCCGGTGCCGCCGCTGCCGGATTTCTCGAACGTTGCCGCAATCTCGGCGATGAGCGCGAGCTGGGGTTCCGTGCCGATGGTGATGAGCTGGTTGCTTGGGCCGTCGTCGAGAATCAGCGCGTCGGTGGCCGTCAATTCGGGCCGGCTGCGGGCCTGCTCCTGATACACCTGCAACACCTTGGCGGCGATGTCACTGGCACGGCGCGCCTTGAGCGGGATGGCTTTCATCGTGCGCGCGGGCTGTTGCCCGAGCGACTGGTCCAGTTGCTCGATGATGACCGATGCCGCCTGCAAATCCTTGGCCTCGCCCGTGGCAATCAGGCTGCGCGTCTTGGCGTCCACCACCACGCTCACCCGCTTTTGCGGACGGCCCAGCTTGTCGTAGCTGACCAGCGCCGTGGTCAGGATTTCCATCACCTTTTCCGGGTCGGCTCCCTTGAGCTTGAAGATGCGGGCGGTGGCGCTCTGGGTGCCAGATTTGTCGAGCCGGCGGATGAGGTCCTCGACCACGGCCAGTTCGTTGGTCGGGGCGATGGCGATGAGCCGGTTGGAATTGGTCTCGGCGATCAGCAGCAGATCGGTCGCCACCACGCCGGGCCGCGCTTTGACCTGTTCGGCATACAACGCACGCACTGTGGCCGCCAGTTCGCCGGCTGTGGTGCTCGTCAGCTCGAAGAAACGTGAATCGCGGGCGCCGGTCGCGGGCTTGTCGCGCAACTGGGCGAACATGCTTTCGATTTCGGCCAGATGATTGGTCCGGGCGGTGATGATGATCCGGCTGTTCTTCGCGTCCGGCAGCAGCGTGGCATCGGCGGGATCGCTCGCCGGCCGGTTTTTCCAGCGGTCGGTGTAGAGCTTCTGCACCAGCGGCAGCAAACGCGTCACCTCCTCCGAACTCGCCAGATCGAGCAGCTTGGTCTGGCGCTCGCCGGCGCGGGGCTGGGCGGCCTGGAGGTCGTCGAGGATTCGGCCGAACAGTTTCAACTGCGACTCGGTGCCCGCGAGGATGAGCTGGTTGCTGACGGCGTCCTCGACCAGCAGCATCTCGGTGACGCCCAGCTCGGGCTGGCTCTTGACCTGGTCGTCGTAAAGCTTGCGCGCCGTCACCGCCAGCTCGGCCGTGGTGCCGCGCTGGAGCGTGACGACCTGCATCTTGCGTGCGGCCTGTTCGCCCAGCGACTGGTCGAGCTGTTCAATGATCGCGGGCACGGCCTGCAACTCCTTGGGATCGCCGACAACGATCAAGGTCCGCGACTTGGCATCCACCGAAACGGAGACGCGCTTCTGCGCACGGCCCGTGGCGTCAAACCGCACCAGTGCGGTGCCCAGCACTTCGGCGACCTTGGCGGGATCGGCGGACTTGATCTTGAACACCCGCGCCGACGAGCTTTGCCCGCCGACCTTGTCGAGCTTCTTGACGAGGTCCTCGATCACTTCCAGCTCCGCCGGCTCGCCCACCACGATGAGGCGGTTGCCGCCAGTATCAGGCGTGATGAGCGTGTCGGGAACCTGCGGGCCGAAGCGCGCCCGGGCCTGATCGAGATAGAGCGTCTTCACCGTCGCCGCCAGTTCCACCGCGCTGGCCGTGGTGAGGTCAAACATGCGGGTCTCGCGCGCCTCGGGCTTGGCCTTGCCCGTGCCCAGTTGCTTGAGAATCGCCTCGATCTGCTTCACGTGCTCGGCGCGGCCCGTGACGATCACGCGTCCGCCCTGCGGGTCGGGGACGATTTGGGCGTCGGCGGGATCGGTCTCGGGCCGGTCCTTCCATTGCTCGGTGTAAAGCTTCTGCACGATCGGGAGCAGGCGCGTGACCTCGTTGGCGGTGCCGACCTCGATCGATTTGGTCTCGCGCGCCGGCGAATTTCCAGAAACGGGCTGGAGCCGGGTGAAAATCTCCTCGAGGACCGGCAGTTGGTCCTTGCGGGCGATGACAATGATGCGGCCGGTGGCGCCGTCGCTGACCATCTGTGCGTCCGCCGCGCCGAGCTGCGGGTTGGCGGCCAGATGGTCCTTGTAGAACTGCAATGCCAGCGGCTGGACGCGTTTGGCTTCGCTCAGCCGGCCGAGGTCGAACACCTTCGTCTCGCGCGCCGCGGGCTGGCCGCCCGCCAGCGTGTCCACGATCTGCTGGATGGCTTCGGCCTGCTGCTTGGTGCCAAACACGGTCAGGCGCGCGCCGGACGGGTCCGCGTAAATGGTCGCGGGTTTCAAAGTCTTGCCGGCAGCCTGCTCGCTGTAGATCGCCGTGACCCGGGGCAACAGCTCGGTCGCGGAGGCGCTTTTCACGGTCACCGGATGCAGCTCGCGCTGGGTCTGGTCGGGCTTGCTGTCGAGCGTGGTGACGAGCGATTCGATCTGCGGCAGCAGGGTGGCGGGCGCGAGAACGATCAGGCGGCGACCGTTGGGCTCGGGCGTGATGCTGACGAGGTTGGTCAGGGCGCGGCCGCCGTTTTGCGCGACAAACACCCGTGTCACCAGCGCGGCCAGCGCGTCGGTGTCCCCGCGCACGTCGAGCAGGCGCATCTCCCGGGGCTTGTCCATCGTCCCCGGATCGAACCCCTCGTTGTCCAGGCGCTGGATGATCGTCTCGGCATCCTTGAGGTCGGCCCGCGTACCGGCGACCACGATGCTATTGGATTCGCGGTCGGCCGAAACCGTGACCCGGCGGATGGGCTGATTGCGGGCATCGAAACGCACCATGGCGTTCGAGACGACACCGACGATCTTGCCGGCGTCGGCGTTGATGAGCTTGAAAACTTTGGCCCCGCCCGCGCCCTCGGGAACCTGATCAAGCTGCTCGATGATCGTGTTGGCGGCGGTCAATTCGTTACGCGGGCCGGAGAGCACCAGCCGGTTGGCGAGGGCGTCCGGGATGATCTTGAGCGAGGGCGTGAATTCGGGCCCGCGCTGGCTCTTCAGCAACTCGGTCGCCAGCGTCGTGGCGAGCGTCGCGATACTGGTGGCCTCGCCGTTCTTCAATTCCATCACGCGCATCTCGCGCGGCTCTACGTCCGAAGACGTGTCGAGTTGCTGGATGACCTTGGCGGCGGACTCGACGGCCTCGCTCTCGCCGGTGAGCACGAGGCTGTTGCTGCGGGCGTCCACGAGCACCTTCACCTG
>CAZUUP010000106.1:0-12421 GCA_964623105.1 uncultured Akkermansia sp. | reverse complement strand
CCGGCGACTGACAGTTACTCGGTGAGCAGCATGGGGCTCCAGGCGGACGGAAGGATTGTAGTGGGCGGCTCCTTTGCGTTGAACGGTCAGGATCTGACGGGTTTTATTGCGCGGCTGAACAGCGATGGCGGCCGGGATCGCAGCTTCGATGCGGACGCGGACCGTCCTGTGTGGAGCGTCGGTCTGTTGAGTAATGGCGGGGTGCTGATTGGCGGGGAATTTGCGAAGATCGGGGGTGTGCCGCGGCCGTTGTTGGCACGGTTGGTGAATGAACCGCCGACGGAAAGCCTGTTGGTGCCAAGCGCGAGCGAGGTGCATTGGCTGCGAGGAGGGACAGCGCCCGAGGCTCAGCGGGTGACCTTTGAGTTATCCACCAACGGTGGCGGGACGTGGAGTTTCCTTGGGGCGGGGTCGCGGATACCGGGCGGCTGGACGAAAACGGGGTTGAGTCTGCCAGCGAACGGTCTGATTCGGGCGCAGGCACGGGTGGGCAACGGCTTCGGCAGCCGGTCGTCGGGCTTGATCGAGACGGTTACGAACTATTCCATCGGCCGCCTGGCCCAAACGATCGTTTTTCAGCAGCCGCGCAACCGCGTGCTGGGCGAGGCAGCGTTCGAGTTGCAGGCGACGGCGAGTTCGGGATTGCCGGTTTCGTTCGAAGTTGTTTCCGGGCCCGCCACGGTGACCGGGAAAGCAACCACTGTTAGGGGAGCGGGCCAGGTGACCGTGCGCGCGACGCAGGCGGGCAATGAAGTCTATCTGCCAGCACCGCCGGTGGAGCGGAGTTTCAATGTGGTCAGTCCGGCGATCCAGACTTCGGGGGCGCTGGGGGCGGCGCGGTATCTGCACACGGCGACGCGGTTGCTGGACGGGACGGTGTTGGTGGCGGGAGGCACAAATGAAACGACGGCGCTGGCGACCGTGGAGGTCTTCAATCCCGGGACGGGCACCTGGGTACCGAAGGGCAGCATGTCGGTCAGTCGCTACCGGCATAGTGCGACGCTGCTTGCCAATGGGAAGGTGCTGGTGGCGGGGGGAACGGCAACGGGGGCGAATCTGGCGAGTGCGGAGATGTATGATCCGGCGACGGGTCTGTGGAGTGTGACCGGGGCGCTGGCGGGGGCGCGGCGCAATCATGAGGCGGTGCGGTTGCCGGATGGGCGGGTGCTGGTGATGGGCGGGCGTGGCGCGGCGGGGGTTTTGAGCAGCACGGAGATTTACAATCCGGCGACGGGAACGTGGAGTCCTGGAATGAGCATGGCCGCGGCGCGGGAACAGTTTGCAGCAGTGCTGCTGGGGAATGGAACGGTCTTGGTCGCGGGCGGCAGTGGAGCTGGCGGGGTGCCGCTGGCAGGGGCAGAGATCTACTCACCGGGGGCGGGGACGTGGAGTGCGGTGGGGAGCTTGGCGCGGGAGCGGTTTCGGCACACAGCGACGTTGCTGCCGGACGGGCGCGTACTGGTAGCGGGTGGCTCGGGCGGGGTGGCGGGGATGGCGCTCGCGACGGCGGAATTGTACCAGCCGGCGACGCGGACTTGGGTGGCCGCGGGCAGTCTGGCGATGGCGCGGTCTTACCACTTCGCCGCCAGCTTAATGGACGGGCGTGTGCTGGTGGGCGGCGGGTTTAACGGCACTTCGGTCAGGTCGCTGGAGGTGTTTGATGCGGCGAGCGGCCGCTGGACCTCGGCGGGGTCGCTGAATCTGGCCCGGCGGTTTGCGACGGCGACCCTGCTGGAAGACCGGCGGGTGCTGATTGCAGGTGGACTGACATCGGCGGGAGGGACCGGCACGAGCGAATTGTTTGTGTCAGTGGTGGGTGCATTTGTGCCGGATGGGAGTTTGAATCAGGCCCGTTACTCGCATACGCAGACCCTGCTGGCCGATGGGCGGGTCTTGGTGGCAGGCGGAGTGGGCAAGGGGGCGGTGATTCTAGCCTCGGCGGAGACGAGCGATACGGAGGGGGAAGGGTGGACGTTGCGGGGAGACATGATACAGAGGCGATTTGGGCACGCGGCGGCGTTGCTGGCCAATGGGCAGGTGCTTGTCGTGGGCGGGAAGGATGTAAATTCGCTGGCGAGTGCGGAGCGGTTTGACCCCAGCGGAGGCATGTGGCTGACAACGGGTTCGCTGCGAACGGCGCGGCGGTATCTGACGGCGACGACCTTGAACGACGGACGGGTGCTGGCGGTGGGTGGGCTCGACTCGTCCGGCAGGTATCCGGCGGCGGTTGAGCTGTATGATCCGGTGACGCAGGTGTGGAGTGAGGGCGCGGCGCTAACTGCGGGCCGATTTTATCATACGGCCACGAAACTGGCGGATGGGCGGGTGCTGGTGGTTGGCGGAGTGGGCGGCGGGGCAAGGCTGCGCAGCGCCGAGCTGTTTGATCCGGCGACCGGTGGTTGGACCGCCGCCGGGACAACGGGCGTCGCACACGAGCGGCATACGGCGACGTTGCTGGCGGACGGCAGGGTGCTAGTCGTGGGCGGGTTCGGAGACGCCGGAGCACTGACGACCGTGGAGGTGTTCAATCCGGCAATCGGCACGTGGAGTTCGACGGGCAGGTTGCGAATGGCGCGGGGTGTTCACACGGCGACGTTGCTGGGAAGCGGGCGGGTGCTGGTAACGGGGGGTAGCGGTGGCGATGGCGTCACGTTGTTGTCGCTCGGGACGGCGGAAGTCTTCAATCCCATTTCATCCAGTTGGGGATTAACCGGAGCACTCGGGACACCGCGGCATAATCACCGCGAGGTGTTGCTGAACAACGGGCGGGTGCTGCTCACCGGGGGTATTCGGACGCCACCGAGCAGTACGCTTGGGACCACGGAATTGTATTTCAAACCGTGAATGCCGGGGGCGGCGGGGCGTTCGGTCGTCCGCCTGCTCGTTCGCCGTTTGCTGTGTTGCGGCGTGGCGGGGAAACGGTGAGGGGTTCGGTGAGAAAGGATTGAGGTAGCTTGACATTCCGGCGTCGAGGGGGTGGTGGTCTGTGGGGCGGCTCGACATTGGAATGTCGAGCTACCGGGGGGACGGGGGGCTCGATGGTGGAATGTCGAGGTAACGGCGGTATCAACCGGCGAGACCGGGGATCGGCTGGCCGTGGAAGACTTGGTGGGGGCGGGTGAGGTCGTCGTGCCAGACGGCGGTTTGGGGAATGCCGAGGGCGGTGTAGATGGTGGCGGCGAAGTTCTCGGGGGTTTGGGGGTCGCTGGCGGGGTAGCCGCCGTGTTTGTCGGAGGAGCCGATGATGGCGCCGCCGGGGACGCCGCCGCCGGCGAAGAAGACGGATTGCACGGGGCCCCAGTGGTCGCGGCCGGGGAGTTTGGCGCTGGGGATGGTGGTGATTTTCGGGGTGCGTCCGAATTCGCCGGCCATGATGACGAGGGTGGAATCGAGGAGACCGCGGTCGTGAAGGTCGTCGAGGAGGGCCGAGACCGAGCGGTCCATCGGGGGGAGGAGGAAGTTCTTGAGGTTGGGGAAGGCGGCTTCGTGGGTGTCCCAGGTTTCGTTGTTGCCGAGGTTGACCTGGATGAGGCCGACGCCGGCTTCGACGAGCTGGCGGGCCATGAGGAGGGACCAGCCGAAGGAGTTGCGGCCGTAGCGATCGAGGGTTTTGGGGTCGGCGTGGGAGACGTCGAACGCGGCCTGGGTCTTGGCGTCGGTGAGGAGGGAGATGGCCATCTGGCGGTGGCGGTCAAAGCCTTCGATCTCGGCGGCTTTTTCGAGGAGCTGGCGTTGGGTGTTGAGTTCGCGGTGGAGGGTGAGGCGGTCGGTGAAGCGGTTTTTGGCGAGGCCTTCGGGGAGGGCGAGGTTGGGGGCCTGGAAGAGGAGTTTGTCGGCGAGTTTGCCTTTGCCGTGGTGGAAGTAGTATTCGGGAAAGGCGCCGTAGCCTTTGGGGTCGTAGGGGGCGGCTTCGAGGAAGAAGGGGGTGCGTTGGGCGCCCATGAGGCCGGGGAATTGCCCGGGGATGGTGCGGCCGGAGTTGTGGACGATTTTGTCGGGGAGCTGGATGACGGGGGGCAGGTTGTTGCGAGGTGGAAGGACGGCGTTGGCGACGGAGGTGATGGAGGGCCAGTCGGTGTCCTTGGGTTTGCTCGGGTTGAAGCCGGTGGGCATGGGGGTGCGCCCGCTGAGCATGGTCATGTGCCCCTGGGAGTGCTCGTTGTAGGGGTGGGTGAGGGAGCGGCAGAGGGCCCAGAGGTGGCTGCGTTTGGCGAGTTCGGGAAGGTGCTCGCAGATGTGGAGGCCGGGGGTCTTGGTCGGGATGGGTTTGAATTCGCCGCGGATTTCCTGGGGGGCGTCGGGCTTCATGTCGAAGCTCTCGTGCTGGGCGAGGCCGCCGGAGAGGAAGATGTAGATGACGGATTTGGCTTTCGGATCGCGTCGAGGCGTGCCGGCGGGGGTGGCGGCGCGGAGGGGGGCAAGGTGGTTGATGCCGAGGCCAAGGAGGCCGATGGCGCCGGCCTGAATGGCGGTGCGCCGGGTGAGGCGCGGATGGGCCGCGGGATGCGAGGGCGGTTGCATGGATTAGTGACGTTGGGGGCGGGGGGGAAGTTCAAAGCTCAAAGCTTAAAGCTCAAAGCTCAAAGGTCGAAGCTCAAAGGTCGAAGCTCAACGTTCAACGTTTAGCGATTGCTGTTTGGGGATGGGAAGTCTTTGGCGGGGTGAATCGGGGGGGCGGTGGGGGAGTCAGTCAACGGGAACAGGCATCGGCGGGAATTTCGATATTGTGGGATCAGCATTTTTCAGGTTGGGCTGGGTGGGTTTGGCTTGCGTGTTGGGGGTGTTGCGCGCGATGGGGGCGGAGTCTGGTCTGGAGCCGGTGGTGGTGGGGGCGGTGGAACGGGTGGAGGTGTATCCGCGGGCGGTCAAACTCGAGGGGGTGCGGGCGGGGGCGCAGGTGGTGGTGACGGGGTTTTATGCGGATGGAAGCGCGCAGGATTTGACGCGGGTGGCGCGGATGGTGTTGGCGAAGGCGGGGGTGGCGAAGGTGGAGGGTGGCTGGGTGTCGCCGGTGGGGGATGGGCGGACGGAGTTGCAGGTGAGTGTGGGGGGGCGGGAGTCGCGAGTGGGCGTGGAGGCGAGCGGGGCGGGGGTGACATTGCCGGTGGGTTTCAAGTACGGGGTGCTGGCGGCGTTGAGCAAGCAGGGTTGCAATTCGGGGGGATGTCACGGGACGCCTAGCGGGAAGGGTGGTTTTGCGTTGTCGTTGTTCGCGTTTGATGCGGAGTCGGATCAGGGGGCGCTGGTGCGGGAGGTGTATGGGCGGCGGATCAATTTGCTGGAGCCGGAGGGGAGTTTGTTGTTGCGGAAGCCGATGGGGGAGGTGGCGCATCGTGGCGGGCAGCGGTTGCGGCGGACGGATGAGGCGCATGGGTTGCTGGTGGATTGGATCCGGCAGGGGTGTCAGTTCGACAAGGCGAGTGGGCCGGTCTGCACCGGGTTGGAAGTGCATCCGGGGGGGAGCCGGCTGTTGCGATGGCCGGCGCACACGCAGCAATTGCAGGTGACGGCGCGGTTCTCGGACGGGACAACGCGGGACATCACGCGGCTGGCGATGTATGCGAGTTCGGATGAGGCGACGGCGCGGGTGACGCCGGAGGGTTTGGTGGTGGGGTTGGGCCGGGGGCAGGTGGCGGTGAGCGTGCGGTATCTGGAGGAGGTGACGACGGTGGGGTTCACGCTGGTGCGGCCGGTGGAGGGCTTTGTTTGGCGGGCGCCGACGCCGCGGAATTTCATTGATGAGAAGGTGCACGCGAAGTTGCGGCAGTTGCAGTTTCTGCCGGCGGAGGAGGCGACGGACGAGGAGTTTGTGCGGCGGGTGTATCTGGATGTGATCGGGTTGCTGCCGACGGTGGCGGAGACGGAGCGGTTTATGGGGGACAAGGGGGCGGGGAAGCGGGCGCGGTTGATTGATGAGTTGCTGGAGCGGCCGGAGCACGCGCGGTTCTGGGCGATGAAGTGGGGGGATTTGTTGCGGGTGAACGCGGGTTTGCTGGGGGTGGGCGGGGTGAACAAGTTCCACGGCTGGCTGGTGCGGTCGCTGGCGGAGAATGTGCCGTATGACCGGTTTGCGCGGGAGTTGCTGCTGGCGGACGGGAGCACGCTGGAGAATCCGGCGGCCAATTATTACCGGGCGGCGGCGGACGGGATGGATGCGACGGAGACGACGGCGCAGATTTTTCTGGGGGTGCGGATCCAGTGTGCGCGGTGCCACAATCATCCGTTCGAGCGATGGACACAGGATAATTATTACGGGATGAACGCGGTGTTCGAGCGGGTGCAGCGGCAGGCGGGCGGGCGGGCGGGGGAGCAGATTGTCTGGACGGCGCGGCGGGGCGAGGTGGTGCAGCCGCGGACGGGGAAGGAGATGAAGCCGTGGGCGCCGAACCGCGGTGCGATGGAGCTGGGGCCGGAGGCGGACCGGCGGGCGGCGTTTGTGGAATGGCTGGTACAGCCGACGAATGCGTTTTTTGCACGGGTGGAGGCGAACCGGATCTGGGCGCAGGTGATGGGGCAGGGGATTGTGGAGCCGGTGGATGATTTTCGGGACTCGAATCCGCCGTCGAACGGGGAGTTGCTGGAGGCGCTGGCGGCGGAGTTTGTGCGCGGGGGATTTGACCGGAAGCGGTTGTTGCGGACGATCTTGAACAGCGGGACGTATCAGGCGAGTTCGCGGGTGCACCGTTTTAACCAGGAGGACCGGCAGTTGTTCTCGCGGTATCGCGGGCGGATGCTGGGGGCGGAGCAGTTGCTGGATGCGGTGTGCGCGGTGACGGGGGTGGCGGAGGCGTATGCCGGCGCACCGGCGGGGACGCTGGCGACGCAATTGCCAGCGCCGCCGGCGAATCACATTTTTCTGAGCGCGTTCGGCCAGCCGCCGCGGCAGACGGCGTGCGCGTGCGAGCGGCCGACGACGACGCAGTTGGGGCAGGCGTTGCAGCTTTTCAACGGGCCGTTGCTGCATGCCAAGCTCCAGGCGGCGGACAACCGGTGGCGGAAGCTGATCGCGGCGGGGGTCGCGGATGGCGAGATCGTGACGGAGTTGTATCGGACGGCGTTGAGCCGGAAGCCGACGGAGTCCGAGTTGGCGACCGCGACGCGCTATCTGGCGGAGCGCAAGGGGGATCGCGGGGGGGCGATGGCGGATGTGGTGTGGTCGGTGTTGAATTTGGATGAGTTTTTGTTCCAGCACTGAGGGGTGAAGTGGTGGATGGACCAAGCGGGTGCAGTGGCGGCGTTTGGCGTGGTTATTCTCGGAGGAAGGGGAGGCGGGGTGGACAATTTTTGGTGAGTGTTTGGCAAATGCGGTGTTGCGCCCGTCGGCGATGGGAGCGACGTTGGTGGCGTCAACGAAGACGAAACCAAAAAACCTTCCGGAATATGAAACTACTTCGATTCTTGTCAGTGCTGGCCGCGAGTTTTCTGCTGGTCGGGACGGGGGCGCGCGGGGCGGTGGGCATATCGGTGAGTCCGTCGGTGATCAGCAATGATTACCGCGGGGTGATCACGCTGAATATAACGGGATTGAACGTGGGGCAGTCGGTGCGGGTGGAGAAGTTTGCGGACTTCAATCAGAACGGGGTTTTTGATCCGGGAATCGGCGAGGCGTTGTTTCAGAGTTTTGTGCTGACGGACGGGGTCGGTTCGCCGGTGTTCGCGGGGGTAACGAATGTGAATGTGCCCGGAGATGGTGACGGGTTGGCCAATGGCGTGATCGCGGCGCAGTTGCGATTTGAGACGGGGACCGAGGCGAATCGGGCGGCGGGGCGTTTTGGGTTTCGGGTGGTGAACCCGGGCGGGCCGACGTTGCTGGCGTCGGCGGTGCTCACGGTGAATCAGGCGGAGCAGGCGCAGCGGATCACGGGGATGGTACGGGCGGTTGGGGGCGGGGAATTGACGAATGCGTTTGTGTATTTGCTGGCGGCGGGGCGGGGGGATTTTCTGGCGGGGGTGTTGAGCGATGCGACGGGCGCCTTCTCGATCAAGGTGCCGGTGGGAAGTTACATGGTGAATGCGAGCCGGCCGGGCTTTGTGACGCTGTTCAACCAGTCGGCGACGGTGACGGTGGGGACTGGGCAAACGGTGCTCGCGGGCGACATCACGCTGCCGGCGGCAACGCGAACGGTGAGCGGGAGGATCACGGATGCGACGACGGCGCAGGGGGTGGCTGGATTGCAGGTGACATCCGGCGAGGGGGCGGCGGGGTTTGCGCTGGTGTTCTCGGATACGAACGGAAATTACGCGCTGCCGGTGCTGGCGGGGGACGGCGCGCTGGACATCTCGCTAAACAGCCTCGGGACGCTGGGTTTGGTGGGGCCGGCGAACAAGTCGTCGTTTACCGGGGCGGGTGATGTAGCGGGACTGAATGTGGCGCTCGCACGGGCGACGGCGTTGTTGTACGGGCGCGTGACCAATCAGGCGGCGCAAGCGGTGAGCGGTGTGCCTGTTGAGGTGGGAGATGCGACAGACAGCGTTTTTCAGGCGGCGGGGCAGTCGGTCGCCGCGGATGGGAGCTATATAGTGGGAGTGGTGGCGGGGGCGCTAAGCTTTGGGGTGGATGCGGACGGGTTGGCGTCGCGGGGTTTACTGCCGTCGCCGCTGAATCAGCGGACCGGGACGGTGACGGTGGGCGGAGCATTGCAGGTGAACTTGGGAGTCGTGCCGCCGGCGGCGCATCTGCGGGGGCGGTTGGTGGATCAGGGTGGTGGGGGCGTGGCGGGGGTTTCCATCTATGCTTCGCCGGAGGGCGGCGGGGATGGCTCGGGAACGATGACGGATGGCGACGGGCGATTTGACCTGGGTGTTTCGGCGGGGCGGTTTTATGTGGGGGCGTCCAGTGAGGATTTGGCGACTCGAAGTTTATTGGGATCGCAGTTGACGGTCACCGTGGCGGACGGGGTGAATCAGGAGGGATTGCTGCTGGTCGCACTGCCCGCGAACCGGCGCATCTCCGGACGAGTCCTCGGAGGCGCGACGGGGTTGGCGAACGTGGATGTGTATGCGTCGCTGATGGTCAACGGGACAAACTTCAATGCGAGTGCGCGGACGGATGGCGCCGGGCAGTATAGCCTGCTGGTGTTTGGGGCGACCTGGTCGGTAAATGTGGATTCCGGTGATTTGATCGGACAGGGATTTGCGGCGGTTAACAATCGGAACGTCCCGGTGGGTGGGAGCGATGTGACGGGAATTGATTTTAACGCGTCGGCACCGGTTGCGTATCTCCGGGGTCAAGTGCGGGATGAGAACAACAACCCGATCGCGGATGTGAATTTGTTTGCGTCACTGGAAGCCGGGGGTGGGTCATTCAACGGCCGTAGCGATGCCACGGGGAGTTTCTCCATCGGGGTGGGGTCGGCGGGGACCTATCGTTTGGGGCTGAGTGCTGATGTTTCAGCGCGGAATCTGATTGCGGGACAGTGGTTGACGCTGACGGTGGTGAACGGGGACGTTCAAACCGGCTTGGTGTTGCGGGTGCGCACGGCGACGCGGCGGATAACGGGCCGGTTGACGGGCAACGGGGCGGCGGTAGTGGGGGCGGATGTGTATGCGTATGCAACGGTGGGCGGGGAGACGTTCAACGCGAATACGCAAACGGACGGGAACGGTCAGTTCAGTCTGACGGTGTTTGATGCGACGTGGCAGGTAGGGGTGAGCGGCCAGGACTTGAGCAACCGGGGATTGCCGGGGGTGAACGATCGGGCGGTAACCGTGGCGGGAGCGGATGCGGTGGTGGATATAATAATTATTAGCAATCCGAGCCGTCCGACGCTGCAGGTGCGTCCGCGGGTGGGTGGGCTGTTTCAGGTGAGGATTCTGGGGCAGGCGGGTCCGCGTTATTTGCTGCAGTCGTCAACCAGCCTGTTGCCGGGGCAGTGGTCCACGGTGATCGATACGAACAGCCCGTCTGCATCGTTTGACGTGGTGGATCCGAATTCGGGAGCGGGGCAGGTGCGGAAGTTTTACCGGGTGACGGTGACGCCGTGAGTGTGGCGGCGTTGGCTGCGTAATTTGAGCGGGGTCGCGGGCGGTCTTGGAGCGACGATCGTGCTGGGGTGCTTTGCTTTCCAGATGCTTGCTGTTTTCGATGGTTTGGGTGTGTGCTGCGAAGGCTTCGGCTTCGGCAAAACTTTTTCGAGTCGGGCGCCCGTAGCCGTCCATGCCAGCCGGGAATACCGCACTGTCGTTTGCGCCGTGCCCAGTTCTCGGCCGCCGTTGCTTGGCCCTTTTCTTCTCGCGGAACAGATCCTCGGCGGCACCGTCCGCGTCCGCGTTCGCGGGTCAGGCGCCCGGTCGCGCCAGTTGCCGCACCCGTTCGAGGATCACTTCCGGCATGTGCGGTTCGCTCCCGATGCTCGCCGAGTACCACACGCGCCTGCCGTGTTTCTCGGTGGGATTCCGCCATGTGGGCTGCCCTGCCCGCAATCGTTCCTGCACCACCCGCTCCGGTTCCCCGAGCATCACCGGAATGTCCTCGTATGAGTGTAATCCGTCGCTGATGAAAAACGGGACCATCACAATGTTCTTCGTCTGCGCTGCCGTGTAGCAATCCCCGATTCGCGGTTCCTCTTCCATGAAGGCTGGATGCACCTCGCCGAACACCCCCCGCGCGGCGATCAGTTCGACCTGTCGCTCGATTGCCTTGCGCGAATTCTCATTGTTCCCGGTTCCATGTCCCGCGATGAACAACGCCACCTCCCGCAACTCCGGCGCCCTGGGGAACGGATGATTCTGCACGACATCACGCGCCCGCGCCACGATCACGTCCGTCATGCTCTCGTGCGTTCCCACCGGGCCGCAGTAGTGCAGTTGCCGCCCATCCCGCTCCTGCACCCGCGCAAACTCCCGCTGCCCCCGGGCGCACAGGCCCAACTCCCGCGGAATGACCTCTTCCGTGAAATACCCTTCGCTGATGAACAGCGGCACAAAGAAAACCCGGCGCGCAAACACCCCGCGCATCACCCCCGCGATCCCGGGCTCCAGCTTCCAGAAACATTCCAGCACCTGGCCGAAAATGCCCCGGCGCCGCAACTCGTCCGCATGTTGAAACGTCGGTGCGGCCGATTCCGCGTTCAAGGTCGAGCCGTGCCCGATCAACACCAGCGCTGCATCCGAAAAATCTTCTTTCAACACCCCGCAATCCGTAGCCCGGCCCACCCGCTTGCGCAAGTCGCAATCGGTAACCAATTATCCATCAGCGGGTTGTAAATGTATTCCCGATCGAGAAAACAAATTGTAACCTTCCCGGAATTCGTTTCGTCTGCTCTTGATACCGGGATAAACCGGCAAACAACAACACACTATTAGATATATGAAGAAACTCATCGCAACGGTTCTCGGCCTCACCTGCGCCGCCGCTCTCACTGTCAGCGCCGCCGACAAGGGCAAGAAGGTCGAACTCACCGGTGAACAGAAGACCCTCCTCAAGGAACTCACCGAGAAGTATGACAGCAACAAGGACGGCAAGCTGAGCGCCGAAGAGAAGAAGGCCATCAGCGCCGACGACCAGAAGAAGGCTGCGGAAGCGAAACTCCCTGGATTCGGCGCCCCCGCCAAGAAGAAGACCAAGTAAACTTCTTCCAAGCAATGCGCGACACCCTGTTGCCGACACATCGCGTGCGGCAGCAGGGTGTTTGCTTTTCCACCGCCAAAAACCTCTGTCGCCCCACCAACTTTCGCCTGTCATGAAACCGACCACTCTCACCCTTGGCCTGCTGCTGGCCGCCGTATCAGCACTTGATCTTTCCGCCGCGACCAAAAAGAAACCCGATGCGGCACCGTCCACCAACAGCTACAGCCCGGTCGCGAAATACGATCTGAACAAAAATGGAATCCTTGAGCCTGATGAAATCGCACTGATCGAAAAGGACAGTGCCGTGATGGCCAAGTACGACAAGAACAGCAACGGGAAGATCGACGAACCCGAACGCTCGGCCCTCCAAGACACGCTCAAGGCTGCTCCCGGAGCCGGCGCCAAGAAAAAGAAATAGCCTGCCTGTCCCAGACTTCCCGCCGTCGCCAGATTCATGGCGGCGGCGTTTTTCTTGCGGGCCGCGGTCCGCCGCAGATTGAGGTTGGTGGTCCCAACTGGATTTGAACCAGTGACCAAGCGATTATGAGTCGCCTGCTCTAACCGCTGAGCTATGGGACCAAACTATTTAAAATGAGCAACTTGCAACTATCAGTTCTGGCTGAAATTGACTTTTCTATACTCATTTTCTATACTGTGACCGTGAAAGCCGATTCGGACAAAACAAAATGGCAGAAAACTGCGGTTCAGAACCTGCTGCGCTACGTGCCATCCGGCACCTACTATGCCCGCCTGCGGGTGGGCGGCAAGCTCGTTTGGCGGTCCCTCGAAACCCATACCTTTTCCGTCGCGAAGATCAAGCTACGGGACGTTGAGCAGGAGGAACGCGCCAGG
>CAZUUP010000105.1:0-12449 GCA_964623105.1 uncultured Akkermansia sp. | reverse complement strand
CCGAAAAGCCCGTTGCCTGTAGGCCCGGTGCCCTCACCGGGCGAGTTTTCAAACAGGCGCTAAACAACTGGCCGCAGACTGATCTCCGTTCCCACCGGTGCCATCCGCTCGGGGTTTCCGTCGAATCTCGGCCCGGCCCCGGTGGTCCAACAATCGCGAAATCAACTTTTTCATGAGACTCCGCTGCACCTTCCTCCTCGCCTTGCTCTGGGTCACCGATGCTGTGGCCACGCCTGCTAACAAGAATGCCCTCGCCAAGCATTTCGACACCTTCCTCCCCGCCTCGCTGAATGCCTGCACCACCTGCCATCTGCCCAGCTCCCAAAAGTCGCCGACGAGTTTGAAGGAGTTTCCGCACAACCCGTTTGGCGGCCGGTTGCGCGAACTGGGTGACCGGCTCCGTACCGAAGGGAGCAAAGCTGACATCCCCGCGCGTCTGCTGCTCTCCGCCTCCGAGGACGCCGATGGCGATGGCATCGACAACCTCACGGAGTTGCTCCTCGGTCACAATCCGGGTGACCCCAAGGACAAACCCTCCGCCTCGGAAATCGCCTCCGCCCCGAGTCGGCGCGCAGCCTTCGACAAGCACCTCGGCAGTTATCGCTGGCAGCCGTTTGACACGGTAAGGCGCCCCCCCATCCCCGCTCCGGCCATCGCCGGCGCGGCCGTTGGCAATCCCATCGATGCTTTTCTCGCGGCCGAACGCCATGCCCGCGGCCTGACTCCGCGGCCGCCCGCGGAACGTGAGGTTCTTCTCCGCCGCGTTTACCTCGATCTCATCGGACTTGCGCCCACGCCCGCAGAACTTGCCGCCTTCCTCGCCGACACCAGCCCGCAGGCGTACGAGAAGGTCGTTGACCGGCTCCTCAACGACCCGCGCCATGGCGAACGCTGGGCCCGCCACTGGATGGATGTCTGGCGCTACAGCGACTGGGCCGGGTGGACGGGCGGCAATCAGATTCGTGACAGCCAGCCCCACATCTGGCGCTGGCGCGACTGGATCGTCGAGTCTCTGAACGCCGACAAACCCTACGACCGCATGATCGTCGAGATGCTCGCCGCCGACGAACTCGCCCCCGAGGACACCGATGCCCTGCGCGCCACCGGCTTTCTCGTCCGCAACTACAAGATGCTCTCTCGCGAAACCTGGCTCGAAGATACCGTCAACCACACGACCAAGGCCTTTCTCGGTGTGACGGTCGGCTGCGCCAAGTGTCACAACCACATGTCCGATTCGATCTCGCAGCGCGAATACTACCAGATCCGCGCCATCTTCGAACCGCATCAGGTCCGCATTGACCGCGTACCCGGCGAATTCGACACCAAGAAGAACGGTCTCGTTCGGGCCTACGACGCCACCACCAATGCCCCCACCTACTTTTATCATCGTGGCGATGAACGCACTCCTGACAAGGATCACCCCATGAAGCCCGGCGTGCTTTCGCTGCTCGGCGGCCGGTTCGACGTCACCCCGATTTCCCTTCCCCGCGCCGCGTGGCAACCGGACCAGCGCGAGTTTGTCGTGCGCGAGAATCTTGCCGCCGCGTCCCAGGCCATCACCGACGCCGAGGCCAGCCTCGCAAAACTCCCCGCCACCAATTCGCCCGCCGTCCGGGCCGACGCGGTCCTCGCGGTGGACATCGCCCGCCTGAAAAAGCAGATCCTTGACGGCCAGATGCGCGCCGAAGCGCTCGAAGCGAGCGGCAGGAAGGACGGCGACGAATGGAAGAAGCTCGCCCCGGAAATCACGACCCAGCAGCGCCGGTTGGCCGAACTCGAAGCCAAATCCGCCCTCAACAAAGCCCGCCAGGCCGTCGCCGACGCCCAAGCCAAGGCCGACCTCGCCGCCAAGGGTAGCTCGAAACTCGACAGTGACAAGGCCAACAAAGCTCTCGAGGGCGCGAAGAAAAAAGCCGCCGATGCCGAAAAAGCCCTCGCTGCCGCGGAAAAGGAAACGACCGCCCCGCCCACCGCCGCCTTCAAATCCCGCCCCGTCACCACTTATCCCGCCGTCAGCACCGGCCGCCGCCTCGCCTTCGCCCGCTGGGTGGCGTCGCGGGAGAATCCGCTCACCGCCCGGGTCGCGATCAACCACATCTGGCGTCAGCATTTTGGCAGCGCATTGGTCGCGAGCACCGACGACTTTGGCGTCAACGGGCGCGCGCCCACCCATCCCAAACTCGTTGACTGGCTGGCGTCCGAATTGATGGCCCAGGGCTGGAAGATGAAGCCGCTCCACCGCCTGATTGTGACCAGCGACGCCTACCGCATGGCGGCCACCCCGGATGCCGCCAGTTCCAAACTGGACCCGGACAACCGCTACTTCTGGCGCATGAATTCCCGCCGTCTCGAAGCCGAGGCCGTCCGCGACAACCTCCTGTGGACCGCCGGCCAGCTCGACGGGCAGATGGGTGGCCCGGAGATCGATCACAATCTCGGCCTCAGTTCCAAGCGACGCAGTCTCTATCTGCGCACCGCCGCCGAGAAAGAGGTGGAATTTCTCAAAATCTTCGACAATGCCAGCGTGACCGAATGTTACGAACGCAAGCAAACCGTCGTCCCGCAGCAGGCCCTCGCCCTCGGCAACAGCGAACTCACCCTCGACCTGGCCAAACGCCTCGCCGCCGAGTTGGTCTCCCGTGCGCCGGAGCCGGATGCCTTCATTTCCGAGGCCTACCGGCGCGTCCTCGCCCGCTCCCCCAAGCCGGGCGAACTGGCCCATTGCCGGGAATTCCTAAGCCGCAGCTCCGACCCGCGGGCGCGCGAAAACCTCGTCCTCGTGCTCTTCAACCATAGCGACTTTGTGACCGTACGTTGATTCCTTTCTCCCGATGAAAAACAACCCATCCGCCCCCGCCTGTCCCGGCGTTACCCGCCGCTCCTTCCTCGCCGACACCGGCATGGGCTTCACCGGCATGGCCTTGGGCGCGCTCCTGTTCAAGGACGGCGTCGCCCGTGCCGCAGTTGATCCGCATGCCCCCGCCTGGCAGCCGCCCTCGGGTCATCCTCACTTCACACCGCGGGCCAAATCGGTCATTTGGATTTTCCTGTGCGGCGGCGTCAGCCACATGGAGAGCTTCGACGTAAAACCCGAACTCAACAAATACGCCGGCAAATCCATCACCGACACGCCCTACAAGTCGGTGGTTGAAACCGAGAACAAGAACGTCATTGGCGGCAATCCTTCCCACGGCAACCGGAAGATCATCTTTCCGCTCCAGACCGGCTATCAGACCTACGGCAAGTGCGGCCTCGTCGTGGGCGACTGGTTCAAGCACGTCGGCACTTGCGCGGACGAACTCGCCATCGTGCGCTCGCTCTGGACCGTCCACAACGACCACGGTGCGCAGCTCACCTTCCAGACGGGGCGTCACCCGCGCGAGGGCGCGCATCCGACCATCGGCTCGTGGGCGGCCTACGGACTTGGTACGATGAACGAGAATTTGCCCGGCTTCATCGTGCTGGGGACGCCCACGGGCGATTGCTGCGGCGGCACCTGGACCTTCGGGTCGAGCTATCTCGGCCCGCAATACGCCGGTGTGCGGCTGAACGTGGACCCGAAGAATCCTCTGCCGTTTATCCGTCCCGCCAATGGCGCGCGCAGCCTCGAGGAACAGCAGGCCAATCTCTCCCTGCTCGGCAAATTGAACCAGCTCTCCGGCATCGATTACCCCGACGACCAGGATTTGCGGGCCCGCATCAAGTCTTACGAACTCGCCTTCCAGATGCAGACCGCCGTCCCCGAACTGATGCAGCTCGACCGCGAATCCGAAGCCACCCGCAAGCTCTACGGTCTCGACGGCTCGAGCACGAAGTCTTTTGGCGAACTCTGTCTCGCCGCCCGGCGCATGGTCGAGAAGGGCGTCCGCTTCATCCAGATTTTCCATGGTGGTGGTGGCGGCGGCGCTTGGGATGCCCATTCCGGCATCAAAAACAATCACACCAGCCTCGCCGAACAGGTGGACAAACCCATCGCCGGCCTGATCAAAGACTTGAAGCAGCGCGGCATGCTCGATGATACCCTGGTCGTGTGGGGCACCGAGTTCGGCCGCTCACCCGGGGCGCAGGGGGACGGTCGCGACCATCATCCCCAGGGCTTCTGCGCCTTTCTTGCCGGCGGCGGCATCAAGGGTGGCATCCAGCACGGCGTCACCGACGAACTGGGCTTTCACGCTGTCGAAGACCGCCACTACATCACCGACATTCACGCCACGGTTCTTCACCAACTGGGACTCGACTCGCGCCGTCTCGAAATCCCCGGACGCAAGCGCCTCGACATGGACCACGGCGAAGTCATCCGCGACATCCTCGCCTGAACGCAGTCGCCCGCTTGCGCCGCAAGTGGCGGGCTGCGCCTGCCTCCAGCGTGCCGTCCCCGGCTTTCCACGAACTGTTTCGTATCGCGTTCCGCTCCGCCCGCAGCCGCACGGAACACTCGACGTCTGCCCGCGTGGCGGCTAAAACTCCCCCGTGCATATCGCTTTCAAAGAGTGGGCCATCGTGGTTGATGCACTGGGGCGCGGCGAACAGATCGTGATCCTCCGCAAAGGCGGCATCAGCGAAGGCCCCGGCGGATTTCAGGTCGAGCATCCACAGTTCCTCCTCTTTCCGACGCTCTACCATCAGCAGCGTGAACAGGTTCTCCCCGCCGCCCAGGCGCGCTACGATGAGATTGTCCCCAGCCTCCCGCCGCCCGAGATTCTCCGGATCGAGTACTGGGGCCAGATTGTTGCCTGGCGGCAGTTGGGCTCGCTTGCCGCGGCTGAACGGCTCCGCGGCCAGCACATCTGGCGCGACTCGGTGGTGGCCGAGCGGTTCGAGTGGGGCCGCCAGAAGAACATCTTCGCCCTTGCCGTTCGCATCCACCGACTTCCGAATCGAATCGAATTCCCGATGCGCCCCGAATTCGGCGGTTGCAAGAGTTGGGTGGAAATCACCCCCGAAGTGGATTCCGGCGGTTCGGTCCCCGTCCTCGACGACGCCACCTTCGCAAAACGACTTGCGTTGTTTGGTGCCGCCCTGGCCGACCCGCCTGCCACCCCATCGCCATGAGCCTGCCACCCCTCATCCTAGCCTCCGCCTCGCCTCGTCGCCACGAGTTGCTCAAGCAATTGGGCTACGACTTTGCGGTGGTTACCAGTGCCGCCGAGGAACTCCATCACGAACACCTCACTGCCCGTGAACTGGCCCAGATCAACGCCTATCGCAAGGCCCGCGCCGTCGCCAAGCGTTCGCCCGAAGCCCTCGTCATTGGTGCCGACACCCTGGTTTATCTGGACACCACCCTTTACGGCAAACCCGCCGACCACGCCGACGCCCGGCGGATGCTCGCCGAATTGCAGGGCCGCACCCACGAAGTCGTCACCGGAGTCTGCCTGCTGCACCTCGACAGCCACCGCTGCGAAATCCTTTCGGAGACCACCCGCGTAACCTTCCACCGGCTGTCCGACGGGCAAATCGCCGATTATCTGGCCCGGATTGACCCGCTCGACAAGGCCGGTGCCTATGCGGTGCAGGAACACGGTCACCGGATCATCGAGGAGATCTCCGGCTCGTTCTCCAATGTTGTCGGGCTTCCGGTCGCCCGTGTCCGAAACCTTCTGCAAGCGTGGTAGATGTCCCATCGCCGCCCCCGCCGCCCCGCAAAACCCCTTTGACCCCGGCCGCAGCCAACCTTTAGCCTTCAACCGTGGACAAGACCTCGACTGCCGAAAACCTGATGGACGGAATAGGCTCGGTGCTCGAGAAGCCCATCCCCCGCACCTACCTCAACTTCGCCGGACGGCAGTTGATCAAACTGATCGACACCGTGCAGGGGTTGGGCGCGTTCGCCCTGATCACCCTCGGCGTGGTGGTGACCAAGTCCCACGTCGCCCCCAAGCTCATGCGCCCGATTCTGCTCGGGCAAATCTTCCGTGCGGGCGCCCGTTTGATGCCGGTCGTCGCGTTCATGGGAGTCGCCCTCGGTCTCGTCATCATCGGCCAGACCGTTTCGTTGCTCACCAGCGTCGGTGCCCAAAACTATACCGGCATGGTCATGGTCACCGTCGTGGTCCGGGAACTCGGCCCGATCGTCGCCACCCTCCTCGTGCTCGCCCGCGTGGGCACGGAAATCGTCATCGAACTGGGCACCGCCCGGGCGCAGGGCGAAGTGGAAGCCCTCGAAGCCCTGGGCATTGATCCGATTCATTATCTGGTGGTTCCGCGCGTCTTCGGCCTCGCCATCGCCAGCTTCGCGCTGACCGTTTACCTCATCATCGTGGCCATCATCAGCGGCTACATTTTCGCGTTTGTACAGGACGTGCCGCTCAAGCCCGGTGACTATTTCGAACAACTTGCCCACGCCCTGCGCTGGCAGGACTTCGCCCTCCTGGGAGTCAAGACCGTCAGCTTTGGCAGCATCATCGCCGTCGTCAGTTGTTATCAGGGGCTCGCCCAACGCCTCCGCATCGAGGACGTCTCCGCCGCCACCATCCGCGCTGTGATGCACTCTGTCGTCGTCTGCGTCCTTCTCGATGCCCTCTTCATCCTCATCTACATCCTGATGTAGGCCATGCTTTCCCCAGCCGAAAATCCCGCCGCCCCCGCCTTGATCGAGTTGATCGAGGCCTCCGTTTATGATGCGGAAACGCCCTCCCGCGTGACCGTCGAGGACATCAGTTGGAAGGTTCAGGCCGGCGATTTCTGGATCGTGGCCGGCTTGCAAAGCTCCGGCAAAAGCGACCTCCTCACCACCGCTGCCGGCCTCCAGCGCCCCGAGTGCGGTCGCCACTTGCTCTTCGGTCGCGAGACCTCGCGGCTCAGCGAGCAGGAACTCCTGGAACAGCGCCTCAAAGTCGGCGTCGTCTTCGAGCAGGGCGGGCGTCTCTTCACCCGGCTCACCCTCGCTCAAAACATCGCCCTCCCGCTCTGCTACCACCAGAACTGCTCGGAACCCGACGCGCTCGACCAGGTCGCCACCATGCTGGATTTCATTGGTCTCGGCCCCGCCGGCGAACTTCTCCCCGGCCGCGTCAACCGCAACACCCGCCAGCGCACCGCCCTCGCCCGCGCTCTGATTCTGCGCCCCGAAATCCTCATGCTCGACAATCCCCTCGCCGGCCTGGACCCCCGTGAAACCCGTTGGTGGATCAGCATGCTCAGCCGCCTGGCCGCCGGCGAACCGGCCTTGAGCGCCCCGCCCATGACCATCGTCGTCACGACGGACGACCTCCGGCCATGGCTCAATCACGCCCGCAATTTCGGTTTCCTCAACAAGCGGCGGTGGCATCCGCTCGGGGGCCGCGACGGGGTCGCCGGTTGCGACGACCCCTTTGTCCGCGACCTCCTCCTTACCGCCAATTGAACTTTTATGGCATTGCAAGACCTGACCCCCCAACTCCGAACCCGGCTCAGCCGCGTCGAACGCATCGTCGGCCTCTTCGTCAGCATCGCCACCTTGCTCCTTTTCTCCGGGTTCTTTTATTACCTCTATCACACCGCGCAAAAGAAGGGCTGGTTCCTTAACAAAGCCCCATATTTCGTTTACCTCCGCAGTGGCGCGGGGTTCAAAATCGGCGACACCGTCAAGCTCATGGGCTTCGAGGCCGGTGAAATCACCAAGATTACAGCCGCTCCCCCGTACACTTACGATGACAAAGGCAAGATGGTGGACGTGTATGTTGAGTTCCTCGTCCACGCCCCTTACTACGGCTACGTGTGGGACGATTCGGTGGTCAAAATCCGCTCTGCCGGCCTGCTCAGTTCGCGCTTCCTCGAAATCACCAAGGGCGGCTCCTCCGGCACCACCAACAAATTGTTCGAGACCTACAAGGATGAAGGCGGGAAGATCTCCAAAGTCCTCATCCCCGGTCAGAAGACCTACACAAACTTCCTCGCCTCGACCAAATACCAGCTCGAATCCGACGAACCCCCCGAGCTCTCCTCCCAGCTCGACGATGTGGTCAAGCAGGTCAAGGCCGCCATCCCGACCATCCTCAATCTCACCAATCAGATCGCCGCCGTCATGAGCAACGTCCAGAGCATCAGCTCCAGCGCCAGCACCCTCACCTCCAACGCCAATCAGCTCGTCACCTCCGCGCAACCCATCATCTCCAACCTCACCGCCATCACCGCCAATCTCAAGGAACCCCATGGTTCGCTCGGCAACTGGCTCATTCCCACCAACCTTAATCACCAGATCGAACAGACCCTCGGCTCCACCCGTGTCACGCTCACCAACGTCAACACCACCCTCACCAACCTAACCACCACCGTCGTCACCGCCGGCTCCACCCTCACCAATCTCAGCACCACGCTCACCAACGTGAACGTCACCCTCTTCACGGCCAACAAATTCGTCAACAACACCGACACCAATCTCAATGTCATCCTCGACAGCGTCGGCCATTCGCTCGACAACCTCGCCAACCTCACCAGCAACCTGAACCATCAGGTCCAGTCCAATCCGCAGCTGGTGGCCGAAATCGGCCAGGCCATCGTCAGCGCCAATGATTTGATGCAGGGCCTCAAACGCCATTGGCTGCTGCGTTCCGCCTTCAAAACCAACAAGCCCCCGGCCACCGTGCCCGCCCCAAGGAAATAACCGCCTGGCAAACACCCCCCCGTTCGCCGCCGGCAGGGCAGGGCAGGGGGGCGGGCTGCCGCGCGGATTGAAAATGATCGCCACGCATCCACCGCCTCCTTTCGGTTTTGAAAGTCATCCGACACCCGCCGTCGGCACGGCTCCCGATTACTTGTTGCCCGTCGTTCGCGGGACCGCTTGAATGGTTTCGGCTCCTGTTTGAATGGCTACTCCGCTCCGCGTATTGCTGGTTGAAGATCAGTTGGGTGACGCCCGCCTGATTGAGAATGAATTGGTCCGGGGCGGATTCGAGCCGGTCATGCAGCGGGTGGAATCCGAGGCCGCATTTCGTGGCGGCCTCGACCAGCAACCCGATGTCATCCTGTGTGACTTCATCCTGCCCTGCTTCTCCGGCACCCAGGCCCTCGCGATCCTTCAGGAGCGCAGTCTCGACATTCCGTTCATCCTCGTCTCCGGGAACATAAACGACGAACTGGCTGTCGAGGCCATCAAACAGGGCGCGGCAGATTACCTTTTCAAGGACCGGCTGGGTCGGCTCGGCGGATCCGTCCATCAGGCTCTGGCAGCCCGGCGCATGCGCGAAGAGAAACGTGCCGCCGAGCAAGCCCTCCGCGCCAGCGAGGAACGCCACCGCCAGCTCGTCGAACTGTCGCCCGACGCCCTGCTGGTCGTTTGCGGCGACGAAATCGTAATGGTCAATCGCGCCGCTCTCCGCCTTTTCCGAGCTTTCACTCCGCAGGACATGCTCGGGCGGTCGTTCCTCGAATTCGTCCATCCCGCCTGCCGCCAGCGAATTCTCTGGGATCTGAATCGTGTTACCGCCGAAAACGCCACACTCCCGATACTCGAGGAGCGCATGGTCCGTCTGGACTCGACCATGGTCGATGTCGAGTTGACCGCCGCCCCCTTCCTGCATCAGGGCCGCGAAGCGTTGCAGTTGTTCGTGCGCGACGTCACCGAACGCAAGCGCGCCGATGAAGCCCGCCACGAGAGCGAGTTGCAGCTCCACATCGCCCTCAATGCCGCCCGCCTCGCGACGTGGAGTTGGACCCTTTCCACCGAGAAAGTGAGCTGGTCGGAAGGCATCGAGGCCCTCTTCGGTTTCCCCCCCGGCAGCTTCAATCCTGCGATCGATTCCTATCTCGCTTGCATCCACGCCGGCGACCGCGACTGGGTCGAGCAAAACCTCAATGGTGCCCGCGAGGTCGAGGGCTCTTTCGAAGTCGAACACCGCGTCCGCTGGCCCGACGGCCAGATCCGCTGGATGTTCCTCAAGGGCAACTCCGCCGCCAACGAGGACGGCTCCGTCGAGCGCATTTCCGGCGTCGTCATGGACGTCACTGATCGCAAGCGCACCGAGGTGGAGATGCAACGCCTGGCTGCCTTCGCCAAATGCAACCCCAACCCCGTCATGGAGTTCTCCGGGCAGGGCCGACTGACCTATTTCAATGATGCCGCCCAGGAGATGGCGTTGAGACTTGGTCGGCGTCTTCCGGCCGAGATTCTTCCTTCCGCCACCGAGGCGATCGTGCAGGAATGTCTGGCCACCGAAAAGAACCGCACTGCTGTCGAAACGACCACCGGGGGCCGCACCATATCCTGGTCCTTCTTTCCCATCCTCCCCCAGCAGGTGGTCCACTGCTATGCCCGCGACATCACCGAGCGCCGCAGTCTCGAGGACCGGCTTCGCCAGGCCCAGAAGATGGAAGCTGTCGGCCAGCTTGCCGGCGGCGTCGCGCACGATTTCAACAACATCCTAACCATCATTCAGGGCCACGTCAGCCTCCTGCTCGACGACCAGGAACTGGACCCGGCCCGCCAGGAAGTCCTGCTTCAGGTGCTCAGCGCCGCCGAGCGCGCCGCCAACCTCACCCGCCAGCTCCTCACCTTCAGCCGGAAGCAAGTCATCCAGTTGCAGGAACTTGAACTCCACCAGGTCATTGATCGCGTCACCAACATGCTCCGCCGCGTCATCGGCGAGCAGATCAAGCTCTCCACCTGCCGCCCTGCGACCCCGATTCACGTCCTCGCCGACGTCGGCATGCTCGAACAGGCCATCATGAATCTGGCCATCAACGCTCGCGATGCCATGCCCGGCGGCGGCGAACTGACGATCAGCACCGAGACCACCGTCACCAGCGCCGTCCAGCGTGCTTTCCATCCTGAAGCCCGCCCCGGAAGATTCGCCTGCCTCACCATTGCCGACACCGGCATCGGCATCCCCGCCGAAAATCTCCCGCACATCTTCGAACCCTTCTTCACCACCAAGGAGGTCGGCAAGGGTACCGGCCTCGGCCTCGCCACCGTTTACGGGATTGTCAAACAGCATGAAGGCTGGATCGAGGTCGTCAGCCAGCCGGGCGCCGGCACCACCTTCCGCATCCATCTGCCCTGTCAGGAATGTCCCGCGCCCGCGCTTCCGCCCGCGCCCGCGCCGGAACCCGGAAGCCACGGGGGCCATGAATCCATCCTCGTGGTCGAGGACGAACCCACCCTTCGCGAGCTCATCTCCGCCCTCCTTCGCAAGCAGGGCTATCGCGTCGAGGACGCCTGCTCCGGGCCGGATGCACTTCGCCTGTGGGGACTCCACCGCGGCAACTTCGCCCTCCTGCTTACCGACATGGTCATGCCGGAGGGAATGACCGGCCGCGAACTCGCTGAAAAGGTCAAACGGGAAAAGCCCGATCTTAAAGTCCTCTACATCAGCGGCTACAGCCCCGACATCCTCGGACGCGAGGTGGCGCTCGTCCACGGCCTCAACTTCCTCCAAAAGCCGTTTGCTCCGGCCATGCTCACCGCCGCCGTCCGCCGCTGCCTCGACTCGGCCAATCGGCCGCTTTGAGCGCACTCCGTCCGCCCCGCGAACCAGTTGCAGTTAGTGGCAACTGTGCAATGGTTCGCCCCGCACAGTGGAGATTGGCCGGATCGCCCGATCGCCTCCCCCGGTGGCGAAGACGCGATTTAACAGATCGGCCGAGCTGTGCCAGAAAACAGGTAAACACTTTGTCTGCGACGAAAATCACCGTGTCCCGCGACGTCAGCCTCAACCCGAAAGCCGCCTCCAACCCTGTTCGCGCCGCCTGCACCGCCCTCGTGCGTTGGTTCGACGCCGACTATGGCTGCGAGGACGCCGCCCGCCTCCGCGAAAAGCCTGATCGGATCGAGTGGCTGCGGTGTGTGCCGTTCGTGATCCTCCACCTCGGCTGCCTCGGCGTGCTGGTATATGGCTGGAGCTGGACCGCGGTGAGCATGGCCATCCTCTTCTATCTCGTGCGCATGTTCGCCATCACCGGCTTCTATCACCGGTACTTTTCACATCGCACCTTCCAGACCTCACGGCCGATGCAGTTCCTTTTCGGCTTGATCGGGGCGTCCGCCGTCCAGCGTGGGCCGCTATGGTGGGCGTACCATCATCGCCAGCACCACCAGCATTCCGATGCCGAGGCGGACATTCACTCGCCCCGGCAGCACGGCTTCTGGTGGTCTCACATCGGTTGGATCACCAGCGCTCGCAACTTTCCCACCGATTACTCCCGGGTGAAGGATCTCGCCCGCTATCCTGAACTCGTCTTCCTCAACCGCTTCGACGCCCTCGTGCCGCTTCTGATCGGCATCTTATTTTACGCCGTGGGCGCATGGCTCGAACGCGCGCACCCCGCTCTCGGCACCTCCGGCGGACAGCTTGTTGTCTGGGGCTTCATCAGCACTGTCGTCCTCTTCCACTGCACCTGCTCGATCAATTCCCTCGCCCACGTCTTTGGACGCCAGCGCTTCCCGACCGGCGACGACAGCCGCAACAGCCTCCTGCTCGCGCTCCTCACGCTCGGCGAAGGCTGGCACAACAACCACCACCACTACATGCACT
>CAZUUP010000104.1:0-12449 GCA_964623105.1 uncultured Akkermansia sp. | reverse complement strand
CTGTATCGAAAGCGCAAGGCTGACGGGGAGTAGCCATTATCAAGAACTGACCCCTTAGTGGTTTTGTTGGAATTGCCGCGAACCCAGCACTCAAGTGCTGGGCTATTCTCAGTCGTCCCCGCGGGGCGGCCAAAGTGGCGGGGTGCCGGCGATTGTGGAGTGGGGTGAGTGGTTACGGTTTTTGTGCGGGCGATTTTGGGGGCGTTGGGTTCCGAGGTGATTTGGGTTTTGCGGGCGGGGCGGCGCTGGCGCGAGGGAGGGACGGGCCTTGGCGAAGGGACGCTTCTTGCGGTTCGACGGCGACAAGTCGCCTCGATAAAGCGGTGACGAGTCACCGCACTCCAAAGGGCGGGCGGCCGGGGCGGGACATTGGCGAAGGGCCGGGTCTTGCGGTTCGACGGCGACGGGTCGCCTTGGGGAAGGGGTGACGAGTCACCGCACTCCAAAGGGTGGGCGTTCGGCGGCTTGATTCCGTCGTTACGGTTTAGCGCCAGTGTCCGCCGTGGCGGTGGTAGCCGTGGGGGCCACGGGACCAGGTGGGAGGGACCCAGTGGGCGTGGGGATGGGGCGGCAGCATCCAGCGTCCGGGAATCCAATTCCAGCGCCCGGTCCAAACCCACTCGCCGGTCACCCAGACGTAGCCCGGTCCGGGAGCGATCACGACGTGTTCGACGCGGGCGGGTGGTGGCGGAACGGAGACGATGACTTCGCGGGCGGGCGGGCCGGCGGCAACGGGCGCGGTGGCGAGGGCGGCGTTGGGGGTGTTGATCATGAACTCGAGGACGCGGTCGCTGACGCCGGCTTGCTTGAGGTCGATGATGTCGTGGCTGCTGAGCTGGTAGGCGGAACGGGTGCTGCGAATCTGGCTGATGATGACGTCGTCGCCCACGCGGGCGGCGGCGAGGGCTTTGATGTCGGCGAGGTTCAGCGGACGGCCTTGATCGAGACGGGCGTAGGTTTGGGGTGCCTGTTGTTGGAGGCGGGCCTGGGCTTCGCGGTCCATGGCGTGGCCGATGGCGCCGCCGGCGACGGCACCCATGGCACCACCGATGATCGCGGCGGGGCCGGCGTGGCGTCCACCGAGCAAGGCGCCCGAGGCGGCGCCGATGGCCCCGCCCGTCAGGGCGCCGGTGCCGGCCCGATTTGGTATGCCGGAGGGCGTTTCGCACGCGGTGAAGGTGAGGGCGGCGGTGAGGGCAAGCAGGATGGCGGGGGTTGGTTTCATGGCGGGATCGGGGTTGGGGCACGCGGCCCGGTTGGGCGATTGCGGTGCCGTGGGTGAATGGTTGGCGGGCAAGGTGAATTGTGAGTTGGTTTCAGCGTTCGGGCTTTATGGGTTGGGGGAACGGATGCGGTAGAAGCGCGCGGGGTGGCCGGGGATGGCGGTGGTGTCCGCGAATTCGAAGGTGGGATCGGGGGAGATGTGGGTGGCGAGGGTGCGCCATTGGCGGAGGTCGTCGGAGGTTTCGAGGGTGTGCCGGACGAGGGGTTCGACGAAGGCGCGAAAGTTGAAGTGGCCGGCGCGATCATAGTCCACGGGGACGAGCCGGGGATCGGTGTTGGCGATGGGTTCGGCGGCGACGGTGTAGTCGTCAAAGATCAGATAGTTGTCGCCGGGTTTGGCGGGGTCGTGGACGAAATAGATGGCGTCGATGTCGCCGAGGGTGAGCGGGGTGTTCTGCGTGGTGATGGGTTGGAGTGTGACAATTTCCGTGTCGCCCAGCAGCGCGCTCCAGCGGTTGCGCTGGAAATTCAGGATGACTTCCAGGCGGTAGGTGGCGTTGTTGGTGAAGGTGTAGCCGGTGTTGATGAAGTTGGTGCCGCCCTCGAGCTGGTAGCAGATGCCCAGCGTTTCGTTGTCGAAGTCGAGCGTGATCAACCGCGTGGCGTTGGTGCTGTAAATGCTCCAGCGAAACGAGTCGCGGCCGCCGGTGGTCGAGTCGTTGATGTTCATGAGCACCGTGAAGCGCACCAGGGGCAGGCCGCTCTGGAGGGGCGTGAAATTCAGCGGGCGAAACAACGCGACATAATCGTCGGGCGCGGTCGGCGGCGTGAACCCGACATAGGCCTGCTGGCCCTGGCCGGGGAGCGCGTTTGTGAGGATGCCGCTGCCGCCGGTGCCGGCGGCGACCCAGTTGTTCTGGCCGGCGAGATCGGCGGTGGTGCGGTAGCCCTCGGCGAATTCAAACTCGGTACGATAAATGATGACAGGCGTGGGAACCTGCGCGTCGGCGCGCGGCACGGTGAGGGCCGGGGCAAGCAGGAGCAGCCAGAGGGCGACGCGCAATGCGACAGTGGCGGGGCGATTCATGGGAATCCGGTGAACAGGCGGGATTGGTCCGGAGAGTTTTGGGCGCGGGAAAAGGAGGGCCGGGAACGAGCCGTGGGGCTCGTTCCCGACCGGAGCGCGGATTTATTGGCGCTTGAGGGGATCTTTGTCACCGGGTGATCCGGGGCGGTCGCCGACGTTGGGTGTAACGGTGGGGCGGCCGGTGCCGGAGTTCGGGGTGGTGCCGAAGGGATTGACGCCGCGGTTGGAGGGGGCGGGGTTGGGTTGGATGACGGACCGGCTGTTGCCGCTGGTGGGTGGCGTGTAGGCGGGTCGGGGATTAGCCGCGGGCGGTTGATAGGTCGGGGGCTGATAGGTGGGTGGTGTGTAGGTGCTGACCGGAGGGCGCTGATACACCGGGGTGTTCGGAGTGAACGGGGAGACGGGTTTGGTGCCGGTCGCGCCGGGAGTTGATTGCACTTCGCGAGGAACGGAAATGCCGGGTGTGGGCGTGGGACGGGCCGGTTCGGGCGAGCGGGTGTTTTGGGGCACCGTGTAGGAGGTGGCGGGCCGGCCCGACGGCACCGTGGAGGGCTGCGGCGTGACAACCGGGGGACGGGGAGTCTCAAAGCGGGGCGTCACGGGGTTGGGTTGGGTCGGTTGTGGGGTGTAGATGGGCAGGCGTCCGGATTCGGAGCGCGGGGTGACGGGGGTGGGATTGGGTTGCGCGGGTGTGGGGTCGGTCCGCGGGGTGACGGTGGCGCGGGGTGTTTCGGTGCGGGTCGTTTCCGGCCGGGGTGTCGCGGCGGGGGTGTTGGGCAGGCCGGGAGTCGGGGCGGCGCGCGGAGTGATGACGTTGCGCGGCTGCGTGGTGGAGTTGGGTTGCTCGAAGGGCCGGACGCTGGTGGAGGCGGCGGTGGGGGCGATGGGCTTGCCCGCCGGGGTCGGCTCGACGGTGGGACGTGTGCCGGGCGTCACGAGCGGCCTGGCCGGGGTGGTGGTGATGCTGCTGGCCGGGATGGCGAGGCGTTGTTCGGTGGTGGTGATGGCTTTCTTGGCCAGTTCGCTGTGGACGCGGGAGGACGGGTTTTCGGCCGCCTGGGTGACGATCTTGGGTGTTTGCGGGCGATAGATGACGGGCGTCGCGCCGTCTTGCTGGACGCGGTCGGGGGCGATGCGGGATTGGGCGGGGTCGTTCCATTCGCGGACGGAGACCTTGCGGACTTCGTTGCGGGCGACGGCGGGGATGTGGCTGGTAGGGATGCCGTGGTTGATGATGGTGTTATTGTTGATGGTGTAGTTGTTGATGACGGTGGTCTGATTGAAGACCTGCCGGGCGCGGGTGGCGGGGAGGAAGAAGTTGTGCGGATTGCTGTCACAGAAGCGGTCGCGGCCGATGAAAGTGAAGTGTCCCCAGCCCAGACCAAAATCAAAGCCGATGGAAACCCGGCTGGTGCCGAAGAAGAAGCTGTCGCCGCGGAAGTAGGCGCGGTGGGGAAGCGGGGCCCAGCCGCAATAGCCGTCGGTGTAGCGCCACGTGACCCAGGCGGGTGCCCAGACGGTGTCGGGGGACCAGACCCAGCCGGCGCGGCGGTGCAGGGTCCAACGGCCATAGTGGAACGGTGCCCAACCCCACGAGTAATCGGACTGCCAGTACCAGCCGAGGTCGGAGTGGAGCCAGCGGCCGCGGTCGCTGTAGGGGCGCCATTGGGGTTGGTAGGTGACGACCTGGGGTTGCCAGCACCAGCCGATGTCGCTGACGTACATCCACGAGCCGTAGGGGGCGAGCGAGGAGTAGAATTGCGTGACTTCAGGGGTGTAGGGCGGGGTTTGGGGCGCGGGTGCTGGAGCGACCGGAGCGGCGGCAGCCGGGGCTGCGGGCGCGGGCACTGCTGCGGGGGCGGGAGGTGGTGGTGGCGCGGGTGCCGGGGCAGGTTGGGGTTCAGCGACGCGGGCGGGTTGCGGGTTGCGGGCGTTCTGCTCGATCACTTTGTTGCCTTCCTGAAGCATGGCGGTGAGGACGGAGCTGGGAATGCCGATGTCGCTGAGGAAGATGATTTCATCGGCGGAGGGGTTGTACGGGAGGTTGGATTTTTCGATGAAGGCTTTGATGACGTTTTCACCGACTCCGGCCTGGGCGAGCCGGACGATTTCCTGAACGCCGGTGGAGAACTTGATGGCGTTCGGGTCGAACTGCTTGATGACGGTGACGGGGGCGTTGGTGTCGCCGGGGGCGGTGGGGTTGGGGTCGTTCGGATTGGTTTCCGCCGGGGAGGAGACGGCCGAGGGACCGGCGGCGAGGGCGGCGAAGGGGGCGGCGGGTGGTGGGGTTTCCGTCGGGGGATTGTCGGTGCGGCCTTCCTGCACGCAGCCGGCGACCAAGCCGACGGCCGACACGAGGGCCAACCACTGGGCACGGAGAGATAATTTGGTTTTCATGTTAAAACCGCCGGTTGGGCGGGTCAGAGTTTGTTCTTTGCAACTGCAACCGGGGCTGGTGGCTTTGGGCCGGCAGCCCCGGCTGTTTTACGCGCTCAATTGACTGGTTTAAAAAACTACTATTCAATTAACGTAAACAACTAATTTACAGATAGTTACAGATTGTCCGCAGACGTATTAATTAGTTTTTGTGGAAATATCAGAAGGTAAATGAACGGCGATTCGGGGGGTGAGGAGCAGGCGCAGGCTGTTCAACACGACGATCACCGTGCTGCCCTCGTGGCCGACGACGCCGAGCGTCAGGGGGATGCCGCCGACCATCGCCAAGGCGACGAGAATGACGACGGTGCCGAGGGAGATGACGAGGTTTTGGCGGATGATGCGGCGGGCGCGCTGACTGAGCAGGAAGGCGGTGAGGAAGTTTTCGAGGCGGTCGTGCATGAGGACGATCTCGGCCTGTTCGAGGGCGGCGTCGGAACCACGCGCGCCCATGGCGACACCGACGTGGGCGGCGGCGAGGCTGGGAGCGTCGTTGACGCCATCGCCGACCATGGCGACGCGGACGGTGCCCTGGGACAATTGCTGGATGGCGGCGACCTTCTGCTCGGGTTTCAGTTCGGCGCGGATTTCGTCCACGGTGACCTTTTCGCGCAGGTGTTCGGCCGCGGAGTGACGGTCGCCGGTGAGGACGACGGAGCGCAGGCCGAGCTGGCGGAGTTGTTCGATGACGGCGCGTGACTGGGGGCGGATTTCGTCGCGGAGGATGATGCGTCCGAGGAGATTGGGGCCGGTGACCCAGACTTCCGAACGGCCGGGGGCGGGGGCGGGGACTTGGGCGATGGCGGAACGGTGCGGGCCGTCGGCGAACCATTCGCGGCGGCCGAGCGCGATCTCGCCGGCGGGCATCCGGGCGCGCAGGCCGAGGCCGGTGACGGACTCGAAGTGCTCGAGGGCCAGGGGTTGCAGGCTGGAGTGTTTGCCGTGCCGGGTGATGGCGCGGGCGAGGGGGTGGGTGGAGAGACGTTCGAGGGAGAAGGCGAGGGTGGAGATCTCTGTTTCGCGGCCGGGAGGAAAGCTGGCGACCTCCTCGACCTGTAATTCCCCGGTAGTCAGGGTGCCGGTCTTGTCGAGGGCGACGACGGTGACCTCGGCGAGTTTTTCGACGGCGGCGCCGCCGCGGAAGAGGATGCCGCGGCGCGCGCCCCAGGCGATGGCGGCGAGGACGGCGGACGGTATGGACAGGACGAGGGCGCAGGGGGAAGCCACGACCAGGAGGGTCATGGAGCGGTAAAAGGCGCTGGTGCCGGCAGCGCTGGAAACAAAGGGCGGGTGACCTTGAGCGAGCCACCAGAAAAAGAACATCCCGAGGGACAGCCCGAGGATGAGGTAGGTGTAGCCGGTGCTGAACTTGTCAGTGAAGCGTTGCGAGGGCGCCTTGAGATGCTGGGCTTCCTTGATGAGGTGGATGATTTTGTGGAGGGCGCTCTGGCTGGCGGGACGGGTGACGACGGCTTCGACGGCGCCCCAGAGATTGATGGTCCCGGCGAGGACTTCGTCGCCGACGGCTTTGTCCACGGGGGTGGCCTCGCCGGTGAGGGTGGCTTCGTCGGCGGCGGTCTTGCCGCGGGTGATCTCGGCGTCCACGGGGAACTGCTCGCCGGGCTTGACGAGGAGTTTCATGCCGGGCTGGAGCGACGCGACCGGGACGGACTGCTCGTGCCCGCCGGAATCGAGGAGCGTGGCGGTTTTGGGCGCCGTCTTGAACAGGGCACGAATCTCGCGCTGTGTGCGACCCATGGCGTAGTGTTCGAGAGCGCCCGAGAGCGAGAAGAGGAAGAGGAGGGTGGCGCCCTCGGCCCAGGCGCCGACGCTGGCGCTGCCGATGGCGACGGCGAGCATGAGGAAATGGACATCGAGCACGCGTTCCCGAAGCCGTTCCCACACTTCCCCGGCGGTGAACCAGCCGCCTGCCAGGAAGGACAGGAGATAAGCCCCGGTGGCCAGCGGGCCCGGAGGCAACTGGTAGCCGGTCACGCCGAAGGCGCCGCAGAGGATGGCGGCGAGCAACTGTTGTTTCCACTCGTGGATGTGTTTCTCCTCGTCCTCGATCTCGAGGGTGCGGGGAAGGACCTTGGGCCAGGGGATGTCGCGCCAGCGCCAGAAGCGCGGGGCGGTGGGGCAGGTGACGCGGGCGATGGTGGTCACGTCGCCATCGTGCTGGATGGTGATGTTTTTCTGGTGCCCGGAGGCGGGGCCGAGCGCGCAGGCGGAGCAATCGGCGGTGCCGTCCAGCAAGGCGCAGCGGTGTTCGTGCTCGGCGGCCTCGGCGCGGGCGACGGTGGCATCGATGCGGGCGCGCAGGGCGGTTTCGTCGGTGGGTCCGAGGCTGGCGACGGAGATGGTGTTGCGCTGTTTGTTGAGCGTGACGGCCTCGAGGGTGGGATCCTCGGAAAAGGCTTCGGCCACGGACCGCGCCAGACAGGCGGGACCTGCGGCGCCGGGGGTGGCGGGGGTTTTCATCGCGGGCATTGAGCCGGGCAGAGGCTAGTGCCAAGGGCGGAGTTTGCCAAGGGGCGGTCCGGCGGGCGTACCGCTGCCCGATGAGCCCGGATCGCGGGACTGTGGAGGTAAAAAGAGTGTGCGCTATGGTTTTGGAGGAGCGGGATGTGGTCCGGACTTTTATGTTTTCGGCGTCGGGCAGGGTGGGTAGGGTCCGCCCGTGGCGACGCGGATTTCTGTCATTGTGCCGGTGTATAACGAGGCGGAGAACGTGCTGCCGTTGGCGCGGGAGGTGACGGCGGCGTTGGCGCGGGAGTCGTTCGAGTTGGTGCTGGTGGATGATGGGAGCCGGGACGAAACGTGGGAGCGCATCGAGGCGGCGTCCCGGGCGGATGGGCGGGTGCGTGGGTTGCGGTTGCAGTGGAACTGCGGGCAGAGCGCGGCGTTGTGGACGGGGATTCAGGCGACGGAGAGTCCGATTATCGCGACGTTGGACGGGGATTTGCAGAATGACCCGGCGGATTTTCCGGCGATGCTCGCCGAATTGGAACGCTGTGACATGGTGTGCGGGGTGCGGCAGAAGCGGCAGGACAGCTGGCTGCGGCGGGTGTCCTCGGGCGTGGCGCGGGCGGCGCGGCGGGCGGCATTGGGGGTGGATTTTCAGGATACGGGCTGCGGGCTGCGGGTCTTCCGGCGGACGGCATTGGAGGGAGTTTTCGGGTTCAACGGGCTGCACCGGTTTTTGCCGGTGATCGCGCATGATGGCGGGGCGCGGGTGCATGAGGTGCCGGTGGGGCATCGGCCGCGGGTGGCGGGGGTTTCAAAGTACGGAGTGTGGAACCGGCTGGGGCGGGGGATCGTGGATTTGTTGGCGCTGGCGTGGTATCACAAGCGCCGGTACCGGCCGGTGCCGTTTGTGCGGTGTCCGGATGCGGCGGGGAAATGAGTGGTTGGGGAGGGCACTGGCTTCGGTTGTGCCATTCCAGTCCGGCGTTGCTTCGAGTTCAGCCCGAAGTGCGCCGTTGCCAGAGGTTGCCAGTCGTGTAATGACGGAGTCTCGCCAAGTTTCGCAGCGTCCGCGCCGCGTCGGGAGCCACCACCGCCAGTCACCTTCAAGCCGCGAATATTCCCGGACCGGCCAATGGATGTCCGGAACACGTCGTCAGCAAGGCGAACCGTAGCGCGGCGAAAACGTTGGCCCGACCTTGCCAACCAGCCTCCGTGTCACTTCCGAAACGTCCCCGGCTGGAACGGGGGTTGAGACGGTGCGGGTGCGGGCGTCGGTGTCGCTGGAGGAAACCGGAACGGTGTCGGTGTGGAAGCGGGTGCCGGCGCGGATGCCCCGCCATTCATCTCCGCCAGAATCTCGTTCGTGAGATCATTGTCGCCGTTCGTATATACCATCATCGGCGTCTGGTTGATGGTCTCGGCCGCGGTATCCAACACCATGGTAAACCCGCGCAACCGCGCCTTGGCCGTTACCCTTTCCCGGATTTCCCGGAAGATGCCCTCCCGCGCGATGCGCTGCTGCTCGCTGAGCTGGTTGCGCGACTGCAAATCGAATTGCTCGGTGCTTTGCTCCAGCTCGCGCAATTCTGCCAGCTTACGTTCCGCATTTTGCTTGCGGCGGTTGCGCTCCGTCGCCGACAACACCGGATCGTTCACACTGTCGGACAGCGCTTTGTAATCTGCCGCCGCCTTTTTGTAGTCCTCGAGCATCCGCTGCCGTGTCTGGTCCAGCTGCCGCCCGCGCTCCCGCAGGCTGGCGTCCGCCTGCTTGGTCTTCCAATACGAATCAAATACCTTCTTAACGTCGATCACCCCCACGCGTGTCTGCGCCGACGCGCCGCCTGCCAGCAGCAAGCTTCCGCACACGACCATCCACCAGCGAAACGGAGTTCGACTAAGTTTCATAACATTGGCAGTCGCTCGACAGCGCCGCCCCGGGAGATTTTCAAACTCCGGCCAAACACGCAACTTCGGACCGCCCCAAATAATCCCTTTCGCCATCGGCTGTCGCGGTATAATTTCCCGGCCAGTGCGTCGTCCTTTGCTTTGCGTGGAATTGTCCGCCATCGAAGCCCCGCGTTCGCCCGACTGTACGAATAACATGAAAGCCAGACCGCCCCGCCGCCCCGGCAGCGCCTTCACGCTGATCGAACTCCTCGTGGTCATCGCCATCATCGGCATCCTCGCCTCCATGCTCCTGCCCGCCCTTGGGAAGGCGAAGGAAAAAGCCATGGCTGCCCAGTGCATTTCAAACAACAAACAGCTCGGCCTCGCATGGGCACTCTACGCCGGCGATCATAACGACCGCATCACCCGCAACGGCGGTGCCACGGCACTGGTCAACAGCAACAACACCTGGTGCGCTGCTTGGATGCGCCCCGGCGGCGCCCCCACCTGGCCCTACGTTCCCGGCTACGAAACCAACACCGCCCTCTTCATGCACGGGCAGCTTGGTCGCTACGCCATCAGCCCCGGCATCTTCAAATGCCCTTCTGACAAGTACATCTTTCCTGGTGCCGTCGGCCCCTATGCCCGCAGCGTCTCCATGAACAACTGGATGAATGGCAGTGCCCGCCCCAGCCCCTTCCCCGGACCGACGACACCGCAAGTTTACACCACCCTCGCCCAGATGCGGAACCCCACCGACCTTTATGTCTTCGTCCACGAGGACGTCAACAGCATCGATGACGGCTACTTCGCCATTGATCTCGATCCCGCCAACAACGGCTCGTGGAACAACAGCAACCGCCCCGCTGCCATGCACAACAACGGCACTGCTTTCTCCTTCGCCGACGGCCATGCCGAAATCCATCGCTGGGATAATCTCCTGGCCGGCAATCCCATTCCCGTCAACCGGCCCAACGGCGTCTCCGACGCCAACTGGCTCAAAGCCCGCACCAGCGAGCCGTAATCCGAGTTCCCGACCCGAATCTCCACCCGCCGACAGGAGGAAGTCGGACCTCCGCGCAAATCCCCGGACTCGCCGGCTGCTTCATCCCGACGGGTCCATTTTCGTCGCCTTCGTTCTCCCACTCACCCACCAGTCCGTTCCAGAAACTCAACAATTCTGGCGGCGGGCATGGCACCCGCCTGGCGGCTGACCTCTCGTCCCATCCGGAACACCGCCAGCGTCGGAATGCTGCTGATACCCAAGCGGGCGGCCACGTCCGGCAGGTCCTCCGTATTGACTTTCACCACCAACCACCGGCCCGCCTCGCGTTCCGCGACTTTCGCCAGCTCTGGCGCCACCATTTTACACGGACCACACCAAGGCGCCCAAAAGTCCACCAGCACCGGCAGGCTGCTTCGCTCCGTCACCGCGGCAAACACCGTCGCCGAGGAAATCTCCACCGGCACTCCCGGCGCCCGCAACACCGCACCACATTTCCCGCAACGGAACTCCCGCCCCAATCGCTCATAACCGAGTCGGTTGGCCTGCGCGCACTGCGGACAACCTAGTACCAGCCCGCGCTCGTCTGGATGATATGCCACGGAATTCATTCGCCTGCATTGCGGTGGCGCCCGAATCGCCCGCCGTCTGAATCACTCGCCGCCTTTGCCGCCCTTTTTCAGCGGCGCGGACTCGAACGCCAACTCGCCCCGTTTCAGTTCCACCGTCACCCGGCTGTGATCCCGGATCTCCCCGGCCAGCAGCTTCCGCGACAGCGCCGTCTCGAGCTGCCGTTGCAGGTATCGCTTGAGCGGCCGCGCGCCATAGACCGGATCGTAACCCTCGCGGGCGACGTGTTCCCGCGCCGCGTCGCTCAACTCCAGTTCGATGTGCCGGTCGGCCAGCCGCCGGCGCAACAGGCCCAGCAGCAGGTCCACAATTCGTTTGATCTCATCCAGCGTCAGCGGTTTGAACAGCACGATTTCATCGACCCGGTTCAGGAATTCCGGGCGGAAATGGCTGCGCAGCTCGTTCATCACCTTCTTGCGGACCCCTTCGGCGATCTCTCCTGCCTCATTGGCGTTGTCCAGCAGGTGCGGGCTGCCGATGTTGCTCGTCATGATGATCAGCGTATTCTTGAAGTCCACCGTCCGGCCCTGGCTGTCGGTCAGGCGGCCGTCGTCGAGGATTTGCAGCATCACATTGAACACGTCGTGGTGCGCCTTCTCGATCTCGTCGAACAGGATCACGCAATACGGCTTGCGCCGGACCGCCTCGGTGAGCTGGCCGCCTTCCTCGTAGCCCACGTAGCCTGGTGGCGCCCCGATGAGCCGTGCCACCGCGTGCTTCTCCATGTATTCGCTCATGTCGATCCGCACGATGTTGTCCTCGCTGTCGAACAGGCTTTCCGCCAGCGCCCGCGCCAGCTCCGTCTTGCCCACCCCGGTCGGTCCCAGAAAAATGAATGAGCCGATCGGCCGCTTCGGATCCTTCAACCCGCTCCGCGCCCGGATCACCGCGTCCGCCACCGCCTGAACCGCCTCGTCCTGCCCGATTACCCGCTCGTGGAGAATCTGGTCCAGCCGCAAGAGTTTCTCCTTCTCCCCCTCCATCAGCCGGCTGACCGGAATGCCCGTCCATCGCGCGATGATCTCCGCGATCTCCTCGGCGGTGACCTCCTCCTGCAACAACCGCCGTCCGCCGCGGCCCGGTGCCACGGCCTTCGCCTCCAGTTCCTTGAGCTGTTTTTCCAGCCCGGGAATCCGCCCGTACTGATATTCCGCCACCCGCGACAGGTCGTTCTGCCGGCGCGCCTTGTCCATTTCCGTGCGCGCCACCTCGAGGGCCTCCCGCAGTTTTTGCACGTCATCCACGCCGCTCTTCTCCGCGCTCCACTGCGCCTTCAACGCGTCCCGCTGGCTCTTGAGATTGGCCAGCTCCTTCTCGAGTGCCTGAAGCCGCTCTTTGCTCGCGTCATCCTTCTCCTTCTTCAACGCCTCGCGCTCGATCTCCAGCTGCGTCACGCGTCGTTCGAGCTGCTCCAGCTCCTCGGGCATTGATTCCATCTCCGTCCGCAATTTGGCCGCCGCCTCGTCCACCAGGTCAATGGCCTTGTCCGGCAGGAACCGGTCCGAAATATAGCGCGAGGACAACTGTGCCGCCGACACAAGGGCGGCATCCTGGATGCGCACCTTGTGATGCAACTCATACCGCTCCCGCAATCCTCGCAGGATTGAAATGGTGTCCTCGACCGTCGGCTCGTTCACCAGCACCGGCTGGAAACGCCGCTCCAGCGCCGCGTCCTTTTCGATGTATTTCCGATACTCGTTCAGGGTCGATGCC
>CAZUUP010000103.1:0-12493 GCA_964623105.1 uncultured Akkermansia sp. | reverse complement strand
CGATTTGGCTGACGGTTGACGCCCTTGGCGGTGGCGTCATCGACGAGTTTGCCGACGGTTTTCTTGGCTTCCTTCTCGTAGGAGTGGCCCGTTTTGGGGCCGATGATGTGGGTCATCTTCACGCCTTCCGTGAGCAGCGCGGCTTCCATGAGGTCGGCGGCGGCTTTCTGGGCGTCGTCCTCGCCGCTGTAGGCGACGAGCGTGGTGTTGACGAGGTTGATGGGGCAGGCGAGCGGGTCGTAGAGGTTCCAGAGTTTTTGTTCCCACCAGGGGATGGTGTCGAGTTTGTCGGCGAGCTTCTGATAGTTTTTCACGTCCACGAAGCCGGCGCCGGGATTGACGGAGGCGAACTTGTCGGGGTGATGGGCGCCGAGGTGCCAGGAGCCGGCTCCGCCCATCGAGAAGCCGCGCATCGAGAGTTTGTTGCGGTCAATCGGGTAGTGCTTCGCGGCGTGGTCGAGGCCTTCCCACACGTCGGTCTCGCCAGCGAATTTGAAGGCGTTCATGAAGCGGCCGTAGGGGTCGAGCACGAAAGCGTCGTCGGGGAGAAAGGTGCCGCCCGCGCGCTGTTGGCCGTCGATAAAGGCGATTTCGTTGAGCGTGTCGCCGCGGCCGTGCAGCCAGAAATCGAGGCGGCGGGGCTTGTCACCGCCGGTGAGGTAGGTGACGGGGACTTTCAATCCGTATGGCTGCACCGAGCCGTCGATGCGCGAGACGTAGCCCCGCACGACGGGAACGTGCGTGAGGGTGGTGGGCGTCTTGGCCTTGCCTTCGAGTTCTTTTTTTAGCGCGAGCAGGCCGGTCTTGGTGTTCCACGGTGCCTGACGCGCGGCGAGTTGTTTGGCGCGCTCGGAGCCGGTCTTGAGCAGCGCGCGGGCGGAGTTGAACTGGTTGGTGCTGGTGAAGATGTCGTCCTCGAGGGCGTAGCGGACGGCGTTGTGGTAAATCTGCACGTCGGGCAGGAGGCCGAGGAGTTCGGGCTTGGCCTTGAGTGAGGAACGGAGTTCTTCGATCTCCTTGCCCAGCGCGGCGGCTCCGGCGGTCAACTCAGCCTTCACGGTGGCGGGCACGACGACGCCGGGGGGCGGGTTGAGTTTCCGGGGATTGGGCTGGAGGTTGGGTGTGGGTTTCTTGGCGGGAGCGGCGGCTTGGAGCGCGCCAAGCGAAAGGGCGAGGAGGAGCGGCGTGATGAGTTTGTGCATGGCTGACGGTAGGGCAGACGGGGGGAAAGCTCAAAGTTCAAAGTTCAAAGCTCAAAGGGCGGAAGGCGATGGGCAGTATCCGAGTTTTGGAGGAATTGTGCGGCAGGGAAATCTTACGGATGGATTTTGGCGGGTGGGGATGGCTTGCTTGGGTGGCTGGGTGACGCGGTCTGGTGCTGCGTTGGTTCCGGCGGGATGGAATTGGAAATTGAATTATGAGCACACCTGCCATGGGCGCGCCGCGGTTGTCGCATGCGGATTTGTTGAAGTTGAAACGTTGGAACACGCCGACGATTTACAATGGCTGGGAGCAGTTGACGCGGTGCAATCCGGCGTTGGAGGGGTTCAATGTGGAGGAGACGCGGGATTTCATGCCGCAGATGGGGCCGATGGTGGGTTACGCGGTGACGGTGGTGATTGAGCCGAGCAACGGGGCTCACCGCAGTGCTAATCCGCAGGCGTGGAGCGAGTATCGGCGTTATGTGGCGGGGGTGCCGGGTCCGAAGATCGTGGTGGTGCAGGACCTGGACAAGCCGCGGGTGCTGGGGTCGATGTGGGGCGAGGTGAACAGCAACACGCATCGGGCGCTGGGGTGCGTGGGGACGATCACGGACGGGGCGATCCGGGATGTGGATGAGATGACGAACGCGGGTTTCAAGGCGCTGGCGCGGCGGTTGTGTGTGGGACATGCGTTCGTGTGTCCGGTGCGCTGGAACTGTCCGGTGGAGGTGTTCGGACGGGTGGTGCAGCCGGGGCAGTTGATCCACGCGGACAAGCATGGATTTCTGGCGGTGCCGGAGGAGGACACGCCGCGTTTGCTCGAGGCGGCGCGGTTCATGGACGAGAACGAGTGCAACACCGTCATCGCGGCGGCGCGGGGCGGGGCGGGTGTGGCAATGGGTGAGTTGTTGGAGCGGATGGATGCGGCGGGGGCGGCCTTTGGGGCGGCGGCGGTGCGGCAGTTTGGAAAACGTGGGGAGTGGTGAGCGGGGGTTTTGGCGGGCGAATCTTGGCGGGACGCTGGTGGGCGGGTGCCCGTTCCTTGGCGCAGAACTGATGTCGGCTGATTGGCGTGGAGGCCGGCGTGGAAAAGAAAACGCCCAACCTCCGCCGGGGAATGGTTGGGCGATGCGAGGCGGAAGTTCAGCTTCCGCCGGACCGAAGCAGCCGCTTACTTCTTTTTCTTGGGAGCAGCCTTGGCAGCGGCCTTGGGGGCGGCTTTGGAGGCTTTGGCGGGTGCTGCTTTGGCGGCTGGTTTTTTAGTGGTAGCCATATAACTGTCGTCTGTATTGCGTTGGTTTTTTAATGAACGAACAAGCGCCAACCAACCGGGTGCTTGTTCGGAACACTCTGCCGAATTTCGGGGACGTCGAGGTAATTCTCTGTTTTCAGGCATATTTTGCGGACTTGAGGGAGATCGGATGACCAGAAGGCAGGGCGAGTTTGGGGCGGAAGTGAGGCGCGAGCGGGCACGGTTGCGGAGCGGAAGCGGGGTGGAAGGAGGGCGGGGCTGGGTTGCTGAAATTTGCGGAGTGGGATTTTGCGACGCGGCGGAAGTGGCGCCGGTTCCGGGGTTCAGCGGCGGCGGTGGAGGGTGAGAAAGAGTTCGTCGCCGAGACGGCGGCGGGAGGCGATTTGAAACTGGCTGGCGTCAGCGAGGCGCGCGGCACCGAGTCCATCGGCGATGGTTGGGGCGGTGCGTCCGCCGAAAATGCGGGGGCAGAGGGTGAGGTTGATTTCGTCCACGAGGTTTTCGCGGAAGAGGGCATCGTTGAGTTCGCCGCCGCCTTCGCAGAGGAGGCGGCGGACGCCCCAGTGGTCGTGGAGGTAGCGGAGGGCGCGGGTGAAGTTGACTCGGCTTTGGCCGCAGATTTTTACGGCGTCGGCCCGGGCACGGAGGGCGCGGAGGCGGACGGTGCCGGCGGCGCGGGTGGTGAGGATGATAACGGGGGAGAAAGAGGTGCGGAAGAGGGCGGCGGCGAGGTTGACGTGGCCGGTGCCGGTGACGATTACCCGGAGATTGAACTCGGCAAGGCCGGCGCGGAGGCGGCGGCGTTGGTAGCGGGAACCGCCGGGACTGAGCTGGATGTCGGGTTGGGCGTTGACGGTGCCGGCGCCGGTCATGACGGCGTCGGCGGTGGCGCGCAGGGCGTAGAGGCGGGCGTGGTCGGCGGCGCTGCCGAAGGAGTTGATGGCACGGTTGGCGGTGGCGATTTTGGCGTCGGCGGTGGCGGCCATATTGATGAGGACGAAGGGGCGGGGGGGCATGGGGTGAAAGGAGGAAGGAGGAGGGATGAAGGATGAAGGAGGGAGGAGGAGGGATGAGGGAGGGCGGCGGAGGTATCAGGGATGAAGGATGAGGGAGGCGGTGGTAGGGGAGGCAGTTGGAGGTGGGCGGGGGAGCGTTGGAGAGATGAAATCGACGGTTGTTAGAATTGGCGGAATTAGTAGTATGTCTCGGTGGAATGGCAACAACTGATCAGCGGGTTGATCGTGGTGGTGACGGTCGGGTTGTTTGTGCGGCATTGGCTGCGGTTGCGGAAGCCGCTGGCGGATCCGCGGGGTGGATGTGGGTGCGCGGGTTCGGGGGAGAGGAAGGGTGCTTCCATTATCGTGTGCGGGAAGAAGGGTGAACGGCCGCAGGTGAGGGTGCGGTCGAATTAGGATTCAGGAGGGCGGGGAAGCTGCCGATGGCAAGGACAAGAAGCAAATGAGCAAATCCAGTCCTTCAGGCAGTATAGGCAGGGTGTCCGGTCCGGGGACGGTTCGTCCGGTTTCGGCCGTGACCCTGTGGGTGCCCAACACCGATGTGTATGTGACGGACGCCGGCGTGGTGATCCATGTCGAGCTGGCCGGGGTGCATAAGGAGGACATGCAGTTGGTGATGGAGGGGGATTTGCTCAAGGTCAGCGGCCAGCGGCAGGACGCCAATCGTCCGGCCAAGTGCAAGTTCCAGATGATGGAGATCAATTACGGGTTGTTTGAGACCGTGATTGAGCTGCCGCCGGGGTATGATTTGTCGCAGGCCCGCGCTTCTTATCAAAACGGTTTCCTGCGGATAGAAGTTCCGCCGCAGGCGCCGGGACGTCCTGAATCCCGCCGCAAGGCCTAGGGAGCGGGAAATCCTCTGTTTGTGAGTGAGCAACCCCGAAGGGCCGCCCATGAATCCACCTGAATCGGAATTTATCGACATTCTGCGCAAGCAGAGCGAGGAGCAGGAAGCCATCGCTCCGAAGCCGCAGCCGCGGGCGTTTCCCGAGGTGCTGCCGATCCTGGGCCTGTCGGACATTGTGATTTTTCCGGGGATGGTGTCGCCGTTGCTGGTGGAGACGGCGCAGAGCATTCAGTTGGTGGATGACGTGGTGGCGGGGGACCGGTTCATCGGCCTGGTGTTGCAGCGGCGGTCGGATGTGGACAATCCGCTGCCGGAGCATTTGTGGGAGCACGGTTGCCTGGCGCGGGTGACGAAGATGTTAAAGTTCCCGGACAACACCGTGCGCATCCTGGTGGAGGGTTTGCGGCGGTTCCGGATCACGGGTTACCAGTCGGTGGATCCGTATCTGTGCGCGCGGATCGAGGTAAAAGCGGAGGGGGAGGATGACACGCTGGAACTGAAGGCGCTGACGCGGAAGGCGCAGAACCAGTTCAAGGAGATCATGAACCTGTCGCCGGCGATCTCCGAGCAGGTGAAGGTGTCGGCGCTCAATGCGGACGATGCGGGGCGGCTTTCGGACCTGATTGCGGCGAACCTGAACCTGAACCTGGAGGAGCGGCAGCAGTTGCTGGAGACGTGCGGGGTGAAGGAGCGGTTGACGCGCCTGCTGCCGTTGTTGAGCCGCGAGCTGGAGGTGCTGAACATCGGCTCGAAGATTCAGAACGACGTGGCCAGTTCGATGTCCAAGAGCCAGCGCGAGTTTTTCCTGCGGGAGCAGATGCGGGCAATCCAGCGTGAGTTGGGCGAGGGTGACGCGGGGCCGGGCGAGGTGGAAAACCTGCGGGCATTGATCGACAAGAACCAGTTGCCCGACGAGGTGAGGAAGGTGGCTCTGAAGGAGCTGGAGCGGCTGAAGCAGACGCCGCCGGCGGTGGCGGAATACACGGTGACGCGGAATTACCTAGACTGGCTGGTGAACGTCCCGTGGACGCGCGCGACGGCGGACACGCTGGATCTGGCGCAGGCGGAGCGGATTTTTGACGAGCAGCACTTCGGGCTGAAGAAGGTCAAGGATCGACTGCTGGAATTTCTGGCGGTCATCAAGCTGAAGAACAATTTGAAGGGCCCGATCCTGTGCCTGGCGGGTCCGCCCGGAGTGGGCAAGACGTCGCTGGGAAAGAGCGTGGCGGATGCGCTGGGGCGGAAATTTGCGCGGATTTCGCTGGGCGGGATGCGGGACGAAGCGGAGATCCGCGGGCATCGGCGGACGTATGTGGGTGCGATGCCGGGGAGAATCATCCAGATTTTGCGGCGGCTGGAGACGAGCAATCCGGTGTTGCTGCTGGACGAGCTGGACAAGATCGGATCGGATTTCCGGGGCGATCCCGCGTCGGCATTGCTGGAGGTGCTGGATCCGCAGCAGAACAAGACCTTCCTGGACAATTACCTGGATCTGCCGTTTGACCTGTCGAAGGTGATTTTCATTGCGACGGCGAACTGGCTGGACCCGATCAACGTGGCGTTGCGGGACCGGTTGGAGGTGATCGAGCTGCCGAGTTACACGACGGCGGAGAAGCTGGAGATTGCGCGGCGGCATCTGTTGCCGCGGCAGTTGGAGGAGCATGGGCTCAGGCCGAAGCAGGTGCGCCTGCAGGACAAGACGATGCAGCGGGTGATCCAGGATTACACGCGCGAGGCGGGTTGCCGGCAGTTGGAGCGGGAGCTGGGGGCGCTGGCGCGCAAGGCGGCGCGGCAGGTGGTCGCGGGGACCGACGTGGCGGCGCCGATCACCATCCGCCCGGACAATCTGCCGGAAATGTTGGGGGCGGCGCGGTTCGAGCGGCAGGCGGCGGAATCCATCACGGAACAGGGGATTGCGACGGGGTTGGCGTGGACGCCGGTGGGCGGGGAAATCCTGTTCATCGAGGCGACGCGGATGCCGGGGAAGGGGAATCTGCTGCTGACGGGTTCGTTGGGCGAGGTGATGAAGGAGAGCGTGCAGACGGCGCTGAGTTATCTGCGGAGCCAGGCGCGGGCGTTGAAGATCGAGGTTTCGGATTGCGACAAGTTTGACATTCACGTGCATGTGCCGGCCGGGGCGACGCCCAAGGACGGTCCGAGCGCGGGGGTGACGATGGTGGTGGCGCTGGCGTCGTTGTTCACGCAGCGGCGGGTGCGCTCGGAGGTGGCGATGACGGGGGAGATCAGCCTGCGAGGTCGGGTCTTGCCAGTTGGCGGGGTCAAGGAGAAGGTATTGGCCGCCGCCCGGGCGGGGATCAAGGAAGTGATCCTGCCCGCGCAGAACCGCAAGGACTGGGACGAGGTTCCGGTCGAGGTGCGCGAGAAGATGAAGGTTCACTTCGTCAAGCGCATCGGCGAGTTGCTGCCGGCGGCACTGGCCTGAAATGAAAACATTGCTGTGGTTGATCCTGCCGGTGTGGGCGGGAATGGCGGGGCTGTTGGGTGTTGAAGCGCGGGCGGCCGAGGGAGGCGGCAGCCTGTTTGACCAGGCGCGGCTGGAAGGCCGGGCGCTGGCCAATTCCATCATTTCGCAGAAGCCCACGGAGGGGAACACCCTGGTGGGCAAGCTGACGATCCTGCCGTCGGGCAGCAGCAAGCGGAGCGAGATCCCGATCAAGTTTCAGACGCTGGTCACGGCGACCAACTGGCAGAATCTTTATCTGATGCACGACACGGCGCGGAATCGCGCCGCGCTGCTGACGGTCATTCATGCGCCGCCGAAACCGAACCTGTTCGTGCTGGCGACCATTGCGGGAACGGGCGGGGCGACGGAGGAGGTGACGCAGTTGACGGGGAACCAGGCGATGATTCCGTTTGCGGGGTCGGATTTCTGGGTGATTGACCTGGGGTTGGAGTTTTTCCATTGGCCGGTGCAGAAGGTGGTGAACAAGGAGTTTTACCGCAACATGAGTTGCAAGGTGCTGGAGAGCGTGAACCCGAATCCGGCGCCGGGGGCGTATCGGCGGGTGTTGTCGTGGGTGGACATCGAGACGCTGGGGATCGTGAAGGCGGAGGCTTACGATGCGAACGACCGGCTGTTCAAGACGTTCAATCCGAAAAAATTCAAGAAGGTGGCCGGGCGGTGGCAGTTGAAGGAAATGGAGATTCGCAATGTGCGGGCGGACTCGAAGACGACGATCGCCTTTGACCTGCCGGATGAGTGACGGTCATGGAGCGTCTCGGCGAGGTGCTGTGGGCGGTTTTCAGTTGGGCGCTGTTTTTATCGACGACCGGCTGGGTGGGGTATCATTGGCTGCGGCGGAGTGAGGAGGAACCGGCGACGATCCTGGCGAAGGCCGGGGCCAGCGCGGTGGTGGTGGTTTTCCTCATCAAGCAGATCGTGCCGATGGCGGGCCGGATGGAGGCGGGCGGTCCGTTTCTGGCGGTGCCGTTGATGGCGGCTTGCGGCGTGGTGCTGGCGGCGTTGTGGACGCCGAACATCCTCGAGATGCTGGCGCGGCCATTTACGGCTTTCTACGACGGAGGGGGACGGGAGTTGGAGCCGCGGCCGTTGTATTCGCGGGCGCGGGCGCTGGTTTATCGGGGGCGGATTCAGGATGCGGTGACGGAGATTCGCGGGCAGTTGGAGCGGTTTCCGACGGACTACGAGGGGCAGGTTTTTCTGGCGGAGCTGCAGGCGGGGCATTTGAACGATCTTCCGGGGGCGCAGTTGACGATCGGGCGTTTGGTGGAGCAACCGGGGCACGCGCCGCCGCAGGTGGCTGCGGCGTGGACGATGCTGGCGGAGTGGCACTTGAAATATCATCAGGACACGGCGGCGGCGCGGGGGGAATTCGAGAAAATCGTGGCGCGGTTCCCAGGGACACCGCAGGCGCAACTGGCCGAGCAGCGCTTGGCGGCGCTGCCAACGACGGCGATGGTGTTGGAGGCGCATGACCGGCGGGAGGTGAAGGTGGAGGATCACGCGGTGGCGTATGAGATGGGGCGCCCGCGGGTCAAGGAGGTCACCCAGGACTCACCGGAAGAGGCGGAGCGCAAGCTGTTGGACAGGCTGGAACGGTATCCCGGGGACAGTGTCACCCGGGAGCAGTTGGTCCGTTTGTATGCGGACGAATTTGGCCGGCTGGATTACGCGGTGCGGCAGTTGGAAATCATGATTGCCGCGCCGAATCAACAGCAGCGGGATGTGGTGAGCTGGCTGGAGCGGATGGCTGATTTGCAGCAGCAGTTTGGAGCGGACAAGGCGACGGTTCGGCGGACGCTGATGAGGATTCGCGAGCGATTTCCTAAATCCTCGGCGGCGGAGCGCGCACAGAATCGGATGTTTCGGATGGGGGAGTGATTGGAGCGGGCGGACGTTGCAGCCAATTCGGCGGCGCAGTGAGGACACCGAGCCCGACCACTCGATGCGGGAAGCGAGTGGTGCCGGGAATGGCACGCTAAAATGAAAACGGGCCGGGTTTCGGCCCGGCCCGCTGGAGGAAGAATCGTTAGGTTACGAACTCAGCGCAGGTGCAGAGCGGTCTGCTTGTCGAGTTCGGCGGCCAAGTCGAGATCGACGCCGCCGGCCTTGGTGCGGACTTGGGTGACGATTTCCGTGACAGTGGGTTCAACTTGGTCCACGGCGACCCAGACGGTGCGGGTATCCACCTTGGCGACGAGGGTGTGGGCGATGGTGTTTTCCGAGACAAGGATGCCGTTGGCGCTCAGGCAGGCTTTGGCGGCTTCGAATACTTGATCCACCGAGCGTTCGTAGCGGCTGATGATCTTGTCTTTGCGGAAGGGGACGGCGGCGCGGTAGCGGCCATCCAAAGTGTTGATGCAACCGGACGACAGTACCAAGACGGCGCCCAGTCCGAACATCGCAAGCAGGTTTCTTTTCATTTCGAGGGGTATGCAACCGAAGCGGCTCGGGAGCGTCAAGGCTTTCTCGCGGTTACGACGCTCCGGTCGGCGGTGGTGGGTTGGTATTGGACATCCACGAAACCGGTGGCGCGGAGCCATTCGTCCATCTCGCCGACTGAGTAGATGCGGCCCTCGGTCGAGTGCATCAGGATCACGGAATACTCGGCGACGGGTAGCGGGCCGTCCTTGGCGGTGTTGAGGTGCATGTCGTGCAGAATCAGCATGCCGCCGGGGTCGAGGGCGGCGAAGGAGCGGGCGAGGAGGGCGTTGACAAGCGGGACGTCCCAGTCGTGAAGGACGTTGGAGTAGAGGTGGAGGTCGTATCCCGTCGGCAGCGGGGCGCTGAACATGTCGCCGGCGGTCACATCCACCCGGGTCGCGAATCCGCGTTCGGCGATCAATTGGCCGGCAATCCGGTCCACCGGGGGTTTCTCGAGCACGGTGGCGGCCAGATGGGGGTGATTGGCAGCAAAGGCGCAGGCGTAGATGCCGGAACCGCCCGCGATGTCGAGCAGGCGCCGGCGTCCGGTGCAATTGACCTGCCGGGCAAGGGCGCGGCCGAGGACGGCGCCCCGGGAGTCCATGGCGGCGGTAAAGCCGCGGGCGAATTCGTCGGATTCCATGGCCTTGGCCCAAGCCTTCTCGCGCTCGGAGCTTCCCCAGTTGGCCGGTTTGCCGGTGCGCAGAACGCGGAGCAAGTCGGCGCAGACGGGGCGATCTTTCAGCGAGGCGTAGTAGGGTCCGATGAACCAGGGCGAGCCCTGGATCAGGTGCTCGCGCGCGACGGGCGTGAGTTCATAGACGCCGTCTTGCTGGCGGAGGAAACCGGCGGCGGCGAAGTAGGTGAGCATGACATCGGCCGGCCGCTCGGCGAGTTGCAGTTCGCGGCAGATGGTGGCGGCGTCGGCGGGCTTGCGGGAGAGCCAGGTGAAGAAGTCCAGTCCAACGAGGCCGGCGATCAGCAGGTCGGTGGCGTAGATGCCGTCGCGGCGGCGGTAAATGGCGGAGGGATCGAACTGCGGGCCGGAAGTCAGGAGGGAGGCGTTCATGGAGACTAGGTTGGTGCCGGGAGGCGTTTCAAAATGCCGGGAAAAGGTGGGCGGGCCGGCGGTCGAAGGCGACTCAAATCCGTCGAAAAGTTACCCTCGCCATCGTTCCGGCCTTTTGCCTAATCTCCGCGCCTGATTTTTGGGATAGAGGGCGGCGGTCGGTGACCGCCGTTGCCTGCCGCGCGACGTGATAACTTTGATTTTGCCATGATGACCAGCACACAGATCCGCCAGTCGTTCCTCGACTTCTTCAAGTCGAAGCAACACACCATCGTCCCCTCGTCCAGCCTCATGCCGGACAGCCCGAACCTGCTGTTCACCAACGCCGGCATGAACCAGTTCGTGCCCATCTTCCTCAACGAGACCAAGTGCCCCTACGTGCCCGGACGCGCGGCCGATACGCAGAAATGCATCCGCGCCGGCGGCAAGCACAACGACCTCGACGACGTCGGCCTGGACACGTACCACCACACGTTTTTCGAGATGCTCGGGAATTGGAGTTTCGGGGACTATTTCAAGAAGGAGGCCATTGGCTGGGCGTGGGAACTGGTGATCGAGGTGTGGAAGTTTCCGCCGCAGCGGCTGTACGCGACGGTTTACAATCCGGAGAAATCGAAGGGCGACCCGAGCGAATTCGACCAGGAGGCGTGGGACATCTGGGCTGAGAAGTTCCGCAGCGTGGGCCTCGATCCCGCCGTCCACATCGTCAACGGCAACAAAAAGGACAACTTCTGGATGATGGGCGAGACGGGGCCGTGCGGGCCTTGCTCCGAGTTGCACGTCGATCTCACGCCGGCGGGCGACACCCGGGGCGCGTTGGTCAACAAAGGCACGGCCGAGTGCATCGAGATCTGGAACAACGTCTTCATCCAGTTCAACGCGAACCCGGACGGCACGTTCTCGCCGTTGCCGGCCAAGCACGTGGACACCGGCATGGGCTTTGAGCGCGTGACGAGCATCATGCAGGGCACGAAAGGACTGACGGATTTTGCCAACGCGAAGATTTCCAACTACGAGACGGACATTTTCCGGCCGATTTTCGATGAACTGGAGAAGATGAGCGGGAAGAAATACGGCTCCACCTTGCCCAAGTCCGGCAGCACCGGCGACACCGAGCAGGAGAAGGTGGACATCGCCTTCCGCGTCATCGGCGACCACATCCGCACGTTGAGCTTCGCCATCGCGGACGGCATCCAGCCGGGCAACAACGACCGCAACTACGTCCTGCGCCGCATCCTGCGCCGCGCGGTGCGCTACGGACGCACGCTCGGCTTCCACGAGCCGTTTTTCTACAAGCTCGTGGACGTCCTCGCTGTGACGATGGGCGATGTCTTCCCAGAAATCCGCACGCGGAAACCGGTCGTAAAGGACGTGCTGAAAGTGGAGGAGGAGGCGTTCAACAAGACGTTGGATAGGGGGATCGAAATTTTCGACCGCATGGAGTTTGAAGCGATGGCCTCGATGAAATCAGATGACTTCGACCTCACGACATACGATTCCGTTTGGTTCTCCGTTCCAGGGACAAAGCTCTTTCACGAAACAATACTAACTCGGAAAGAATCGCTACCTGAGGGTTACAAAGCACGAACCCTGACACTCGCGGTCGGGAAGATTGGCCCCGCAACCCGTGCTAGGGTTTTTAAGAAGTCCCCTGAGATCAGGGGGGCAGACGCGTTTGAACTCTACGACACCTACGGCTTCCCCCTCGACCTCACCGAGTTGATGGCCCGTGAGCGCGGCTTGACCGTGGATGTGGCCGGCTTTAACGCCTTGATGGAAGAGCAGAAGGCCCGTGCCCGTGCTGCGCAAAAAAGAGAGGTAATCCTAATTTCGGACGACATTGGCAAAGGTGTTTCCACGCGATTTGTTGGATATGACCAGCTCGAATCTCACATCACCGTAGTGAACACGTTGGAAAAAGATAACAAAGGTGAGATTGAGTATTTCGCAATTGTGGATGCATCGCCTCTCTACGCAGAAATGGGTGGCCAAGTTGGCGACACAGGCGTGCTTCTGTACGCAGGACAAAGCTTTGAGGTGCTAAACACTGTTAAGCGAGGGAATGCTTTCTTTCTTAAGCTCGACCGTCCATTCCGGCTCGCAGACGACGACCCGCGCCGCGAGATTTTGGCTACCTTGCGCGTTCACAAATCCCGTCGCGACGCCATTCAGCGGCACCACACCGTCACGCACCTGCTGCA
>CAZUUP010000102.1:0-12512 GCA_964623105.1 uncultured Akkermansia sp. | reverse complement strand
AAGAAACTTCCGGGCGGACCCAAGGTTCCGGTAAAAATGATTGGTTCTGGAACCGCTGCATATCAACTACTTATGAGTTTGTTTCTTAGAAGGGTTGGGGAGAGGAGGCGCTCCGCCACGTCGAAACCTTAAGCAAGAGCCGGGGCACCCCTCTCCCCGGCCCTCTCCCCGCTCGTGCCTCACGGGGCGAGGGAGACGGAGGCGCTACTCGGTGGGGCAATTTCGGCACAACCTTTCGCAACGATTGTTACTTCACTTCCAGCAGGCGTTTGATTGCGCCCATGAGGACGCCTTCGATTTCGGGTGCGACGTTGCTGGAGTTGGGGGCGGTTTCGTAGCCGCCCTCGGCGTAGGCGCGCTCGGTGCCGATGTAGCCGGCGCCGTAGTCGCCGTAGGAGGCGAGGGTGACTTGCAAATCGGGCCGCAGGGCTTTGGCGGCGAGTTGGTATTCGACGAAGAGTTCGCCGGGCAGATGGAGCAGGCGGACGCTGCCGAGGGCGAGGCAGGAGATGTCGGTGAGATGGCCGGCCTGGGTGCGGAGGAGAAAGTTGAGGCGGTCGGCGGGGCCGAAGAAAGGGAGGCTTTTTACGATGGGGAGTTGGGCGCGGAGTTTGGCTTCGTCGAGGTGCGGGCTCGCGGGCAGGGCGACGCGCTCGACGCGCCACGCTAGGTCGGCGGCGGTGAGCGGAGTTTTGGTGGTGGAGTCGAAGGCGCGCTTCATGCCGTCGGCGAGACGGAGGGCGAGAGTCAGGCGGTTCTCTTTGTTGCCGTCGTTGTATTTGCCGGCGCCGATGTTGCCGCCCGCGCCGTTGAAGTGAACGTGCAGCGCCTCGGGCACGGCCTGGCCGCGGATGAAGCGCGCGATGCCGGGGAAGTCAGGGCTGGGCACGCCGGTGCGGTAGTAGCTCTGGGGATGGCACGCGTAGTAGCTGAGGACGGCGAGGGGACGGTTGCTGCTCCAGAAGCTCACGAGATCGACGTTGGGGTCGATGACGCCCTCGGGTTCGGCGCGGAGGGCGGGGTCCCGGGTGGTGGTGTAGCGGACGGCGCGGGTGCGTCCATCGGGACCGGCGATGCGGCGATTGGAGGCGACTTCGAGGACTTTCGCGGAACCCCAGCCGAGGTGCGTAATGGCGGTGGCGTTGGTCATGGCCGCGCGCAGCGTGTCGGCGGCGCGTTGCATGGTGGCGCGGGCGAAGGTGCTGTCCCAGCGGCCGAGCGGCAGGTCGGCGGCTTTCAGAATGGCTTCGGCGCCGAGGTCGAACGCGGGGGCGTCATGCTGGTGCAGGGTGTGGACGGCGACGCGGGCGCGCGTGGTGCCGGCGGCGGCGGCGAGGGCGTCGCGAAAGGCATCGTGGGCTTCGTTGCCGATGCCGATCCAATCGACGGCGCACAGAACGACGGGGGCGTCCGCGCCGAGGAGGGCGATGCCGCGACAGCGAAGGGTAAGTTCGCCGGGACGCAGCACGGGGTCGTAGGCCATGATGTTGCCGAGCGGCGGCGTGGCATCGACATCGAAAGTGACGAGGCTCAGCGGATCGGCGGCGTTTGCGCACGGCAGCGTCGAACGAAGCCACGCGCTGGCGAGGGTGAGGGTGAGGCAGAGGTGGAGAAGGTGGCGCATGGGATGGGTGGGAGGATGGCGACGGGCGGTCAACTGACGCGGGCGGCGGAGAGGTCGGTCATGAGGCGAAGGCCGGGGGCGGCGTCGCGGATGCGGGCGGCGGTGTTGACGAGCGCGGCGACGGTGGCGCGGTCGCCGTGGACGCCGCCGTGAAGCACGGCGTGGATGGGTGGGTCGCCGGTGACGCGGATTTCGTCACAGGGATTCTCGGCATCGAGGGCCATGACGAGGTCGAGGACGATGGTTTTGCCGTCGGCGGTGGAAGCCTCGGCGCGGTGGTGGATGCCGCAGGTGCGGCCGCGGGGGACGTGGAGGAACTGGGTCTGGAGATCGCGCGGGGCCAGGACGGGGTCGCAGGTTTCGTGGACTGGACCGAGGGGCCAGGCGAGGCAGTGGGCGACGAGGGCGAGGGATTCGACGAGGCCGACGTGCCCCATTTTGCCGGCGCGGAAGAGTTCACGGAACTCCTCGGGCGCGAGGCCGCTGCCGATTTTTTTCTGAAGGGGAAGGCGGCGGAGGGAGGCATTGACGACGCGGTTGACTTCGATGCGTTCAACGTGGCGGCAGACGCCGGTGAGGGTGACGGCGAGGAGGTCCATTACGTAGCCGGGGTTGACGCCGGTGCCGACGAGCCGGGCGCCGGTGGATTGGGCGAGGGCGTCGAGCTGGCCGGCGAGGACGGGTTCGCGGAGCTGGGGGAAAAGGAGTTCCTCACATGAGGAGACAACGCTGACGCCGGCGCGGGCAAGTTGCTCGAGTTGCGGATAGGCGGCACGGAAGCGGGAGACGGTGGTGTGCAGGACGACATCGGGGCGGGCGACGGCGGCGAGGGAGTCGTAGGAGTTGAAGACGCGGGCGTGGTTGAGGGCGGGGAGGCCGGTGAGTTCGCCGAGGGATCGGCCGATTTTGTCGGGATCGATGTCCACGGCACCGATGATGCGGGCCCACGGTTTGGTGGCGGCGAGTTTGATGGTTTCGAGGCCGATGGGGCCGAGGCCAAACTGGGCAAGCTGGATCATGGAACGGGGGTTGGTCATGTTGAGGGCGGAACGATAGGCGGGAGGGGCGGGGGATTCGAGGAGAGAATCTGCGGCCCTCCAGTGGCGGGGCCGGGCTTGCCAATGCGGGAGGTCGTCTCTAGCGTTCGTCGCCTTATGGAAAAAGTGGTCATCATCGGAACCGGCTGCGCCGGGCTCACGGCGGCGTTGTACACGGCGCGCGCCAATCTCAAACCGCTCGTGCTGACGGGGACGATGCCTGGGGGGTTGCTTACGACGACGAGCATCGTGGAGAATTTCCCGGGTTTTCCCGAGGGAATTGATGGATATGAGCTGATGACGCGAATGCAGAAGCAGGCGGAGCGGTTTGGAGCGCGGGTGGAGTTTGCGACGGTGGAGGCGGTGGATGTGTCGAAGCGGCCGTTCACATTGAAGGTGGACGGCGCGCCGGTGGAGACGGAGACGATCATCATCGCGAGTGGCGCGGGGCACCGGCACATCGGACTTGAGAGCGAGGAGAAGCTGGAGAAGAAGGGGGTGACGTATTGCGCGACGTGCGACGGGGCGTTGCCGATGTTCCGCAACCAGCCGCTGGTGGTGGTGGGCGGCGGGGATTCGGCGTGCGAGGAGGCGGTGTATCTGACGCGGTTTGCGTCGGTGGTGTATCTGGTACATCGGCGGGACACGTTGCGGGCTTCGAAGATCATGGCGGAACGGACGCTGGCGCATCCGAAGATCAAGCCGGTGTGGGATTCGGTGGTGACGGAAGTGCTGGATGTGGCGCAGGACAAGGTGACGGGGGTGCGGTTGAAGAATGTGAAGACGGGGGTGGATTCGGTGCTGGATTGCGCGGGGTTGTTCATTGCGATCGGGCATGTGCCGAACACGCAGCTGTTCGCGGGGGCGATCAATCTGGATGCGGCGGGGTATGTGGTGCGGCAGCGGGGAAGCGAGACGAATGTGCCGGGGGTGTTTGTGGCGGGGGATTGTTCGGACCCGGTGTATCGGCAGGCAATCACGGCGGCGGGAATGGGTTGCGCGGCAGCGATTGATGCGGAGCGTTATCTGGCGGGGCTGAACCAGTGAGGTCAGGTCCGGGGGAATAACAAGTCACAGAATCATGCGTCACAGAATCATGGCGGTGGGCGGTTGGGTGGTGCTGGTGGTGGCGTTGCTGGTGGCGGGAACGGGGCGGGGCGGGGAACCGGCGGCGGGGACGTTGATTGTGCATCCGCAGGACGGGGCGCGGATGGTGTATGTGCCGGCGGGGAAGTTTGTGATGGGGTTGGATCCGGCGGAGGCCGAAGTGGTGGCGGGGCATCTGGGGGTGAAGGACGCGGCGACCTTGTGGGCGTGGGATTGTTATCCGCGTCGCACGGTGGAGTTGCCGGGTTATTTTGTGGATGAGACGGAGGCGACGGTGGCGCGTTGGAAGCGGTTTGTGGAGGCGACAGGGCATCGGACGAAGTTTAGGGAGACGACGCGGCATTTTGAGGAGCCGGGGGCGCAGCATTTGCCGGCGGGCGAAATCACTTGGGAGGAGGCGAAGGCGTATGCGCGCTGGGCGGGCAAGTCCCTGCCCACCGATGCGCAGTGGGAGAAGGCCGCGCGCGGAACTGATGGCCGGCTTTATCCGTGGGGTAACGACGCGCCGACGCCGGACCACGGGCACATGGGGGTGAAGGGGAAACCGCCACTGCTGTACACGCAGGTGGGGAGCTTTCCGCGCGGGGCGTCGCCGTATGGAGTGCTGGATTTGATTGGCAATCAATATGAGTGGACCGCCGACCTGCTGGAGCCTTACCCCGGCAATCCGCAGGGCGAGAAGATGCGTGACTATGGCAGGGTCGTCAGCCTGCGTGGGGGTTCGTGGTATCACGGCTGGGTTGGCTTCTACGCGGCGAAGCGCTTTGGCTTCAAGCCGGACGAGACTTATTACCACGTCGGTTTTCGCACGGTCTGGACGCCGCCGGCCGGTTACTTCGAGTCGCCACAATTTCAGCGGGACAAGGGCGCCGCAGTTGGCACCAGCGCGGTACCGGCGACGCCGGTTTACCGGGTCAAGACGGCGCCCGTGATGGACGGGAAGCTCGATGACGCCTGCTGGAAGAATGCCGTGGTCGTCGTGGCGAACCATCTCTACGCGGCGCCCGGGCAGCGCACGGAGCCGCCGCCGCTGGTGGCGCGTTTCGCGTGGGACGAGCGCTATCTCTACATTGGCTACGAAGTGAACGACACGAATCTCATCGCGCTTGCCAGCGGGCGCGAGAGCGGGCCACCGGGCAACCGGCGCATGACGCCCGAGGAGTATCTGCCGGAGAAGGGGCTCGATCTGGCGGAGTTTTTCATCTCCTTCGGCAGTGAGCGCGGGTTCTGGGAAATCCATCACGACGCGGCGAATCACCTGAACAATCTCCTGATCGAGTTGCCCACCGCCGAGGCGCTCGCGAAGATTCCCAAGCCCAGCTACAAGGACGTGACTTTTCACCGGCAGCGTTTTGTGACCGACGACGGTGAGTTCACCGTCTCCCGCGCCGTTGCGCTGAAGCCGCGCAAGGACGGCAAACCCTCGACGGTCAACGACCCGGGCGACCGCGACGCGGGCTACACGGGCGAGATACGTCTGCCGTGGGCTGGTCTGGGTGCGCCGATGGAGCGTCGTCGCACTGACGGTGCTTATGCGATGGCCGGTGCGCGCCTGCCGATTCTCGCGGCGTCGCTCAATGGCAACGGCGGGGAGGCGGTGTATCATTCGAGTGCACCGCACCTGCCGCGCCTTATGTTCCACTTCTCCGTGGCTTTGTGGCCGCGGTACGAGTTCAAGGATATGGGACAGTAGGCGGGCGTACGAGCGGGACGGGTGGAGCCGGAAGGCAACCGAGTGCTCGCTGAGCGTGTTGGAGGGTTTGAAAGATTGGAAAGATGGAGCGGGACACGTTCACTGACAGGCGTGCGTCGATTTGGGGGGCGTCATCTGGCTTGCGTCAGCGAGGTGGATACTTAGACTGCGCGCGTTGCCGGACGGTGGGGTTGTGTTCAACCCGCTTCGTCTGGGGCGGGATAATTGCATATGGGCAGGATCGACATCGCGCAGCTCGAACCGGGAATGGTTCTGGAGGAGGATTGCCTGGCGCAGAGCGGTTTTGTGCTGTTGTCGGCGGGGGCGGTGGTGACGGAGAAGCACATTGGTATCTTCCGTTCCTGGGATGTGACGGAGGTGGCGGTGGAGGGGGTTTCGAAGGAGGGCTTGCAGGAACGGGAGGCGGCGAAGGTTGATCCGGCTCAGCGGGAGAAGCTGACGAAGGAGTTGCAGGAGTTGTTCCGGCACACCGACATGGCGGACCCGGTGACCGAGGAGATTTTCCGACAGTGCCTGTTGCGGAAGGCGGGTGTGGTGGCGGCGGCAACTTAACCCATGTACGCAACGCCCACGTCTTTGGTCCGCAGCGCAGACAAGATCGGTTCGCCGCCGGAGGTGTTCGTGCGTTTGAACGCCGCATTGAACCGTGGCAACTACAGCATGGATGAGTTGGCGGATTATGTGTCCGCGGATGCCGGTTTGACGGTCCGGTTGCTGTGCGTGGCGAACAGTTCGTATTTTGGATTTCGGCGGAAGATCGTGAACGTGTCGGAAGCAATCGGGGCGATCGGGGTGAATCACCTGCGGGAGTTGGTGACGACGACGGCGGTGATCAGCAAGTTTGGGAATATTTCGAGCGATCTGATGTCGATAGACGCTTTCTGGAGGCACAGCGTGGCGGTGGGGTTGGGGACGCGGATTCTGGCGACGTTGCGGAAGGAGGCGGGGCCGGAGAATTTTTTCATCGCGGGTGTGCTGCATGACGTCGGGCGGTTGGTGATGTTATTGCGGATGCCGGAGCAGTATCGGCGGGTGATGGAGCGTTGCCGGCAGTCGGGGGAGTTATTGCATCTCGTCGAACGGGAGGTTTTCCAGTACGACCATGCGGAGGTGGGGGAGGCATTGCTGCGGCAGTGGAATCTGCCGGTGATGCTGGCGGAGGGGGTGGGGGCGCATCATGCGCCGCAAAAGGCGGAGCGGCACCCGATGTTCGCGGCGCTGGTGCATCTGGCCGATGTGCTGGCGCACGGGATGGAGTTGGGTGGGAGCGGGGAGCGATTCGTGCCGAAGGTGTCGTATGTGGCGTGGGCGCAGTTGGGTCAACCGGTGAGCGTGCTGCCCGGGGTGATGGATGCGCTGGCGACGCAGTATGGGCAGATGGTGAACCGGATTTTGAAGGGGACGGAGCGGTAAGGGGGCGGGAGATGGGGCTCCGGAGTTTGCCGCGGGAAGATGCGTGGGACGGCCCGGTTTTCCGGGTGGGGCACCGCCTTCTCCTTTGCGTGGACGGCGCGGTGGGGACACCTCGCCTTACCGGGTGTCAGGCGAGGAGGTCGTTGACGACGTTGCCGTGGACGTCGGTGAGGCGGTAGCGGCGGCCCTGGAATTTGTAGGTAAGGCGTTCGTGGTCGATGCCGAGTTGGTGGAGGAGAGTGGCCTGAAGGTCGTGGATGTGGACGCCGTTATTGACGACGTTATATCCGAATTCGCAGGTTTCGCCGTAGGTGTGGCCGGGTTTGAGGCCGCCGCCGGCCATCCACATGGTGAAACAGCGGGGGTGGTGGTCGCGCCCGAAGTTGGTCTGAATTTTCCCCTGGCAGTAGTTGGTGCGGCCGAATTCGCCGCCCCAGACGACGAGGGTTTCGTCGAGAAGTCCGCGGTCGCGGAGGTCACGGACGAGGGCGGCGGCGGGTTGGTCGGTTTCCTTGCAGAGGCGGGGCAGGGCGCCGGGGAGGCCGCCGTGGTGGTCCCAGTCTTGATGATAGAGCTGGATGAAGCGGACGCCGCGTTCGGCGAGGCGGCGGGCGAGGAGGCAGTTGGCGGCAAAGCTGCCGGGGGTTTTGACGTCGGGGCCGTAGGTGTCGAGGACGGGTTGGGGTTCGGCGGAGAGGTTGGTGACTTCGGGGATGCTGAACTGCATGCGGAAGGCCATTTCGTAGTGGTCGATGCGGTTCTGGATTTCTGCGTCGGGGGTGCCGGCGAGTTGGTGTTCGTGGAGTTCGCGGAGGCGGTCGAGCAACTGGCGGCGGTTGTCGGCGCTGATGCCGGCGGGGTTGTTAAGGTAGAGGACGGGGTCGCTGGCGGCGCGGAAGAGGACGCCTTGATGGCGGGAGGGCAGGAAGCCGCTGCCCCAGAGGTGCGCGCCGAGGGGTTGGCCGCCCTTGCCTTTGGTGATGAGGACGACGAAGGAGGGGAGGTTGGCGTTTTCCTGGCCGAGGCCGTAGCTGAGCCAGGCGCCCATGCTGGGGCGTCCGGCGATCTGGGTGCCGGTCTGGAAGAAGGTAACGCCGGGGCCGTGGTTGATGGCCTCGGTGAACATGGAGCGGACGATGCAGAGTTCGTCGGCGATGCCGGCGGTGTGGGGGAGGAGGTCGCTCAGCCAGGCACCGGAGCGCCCGTGGCGCGCGAACTTGAAGGGTGAGCCGACGAGGGGAATGGACGATTGGTTGCCGGACATGCCGGTGAGGCGTTGTCCGCCGCGGACGGAGTCGGGGAGTTGTTCGCCGTGGCGTTGGTTGAGGAGGGGCTTGTAATCGAAGAGATCGAGTTGGGACGGGCCGCCGGACATGAAGAGGTAGATGATGCGCTTGGCCTTGGGCGCGAAGTGCGGCGCCCCCAAAACACCACGGTCAGGGGAAGAGGCAGAAACCGCCATTGAGGAGAGAAGCTCCGACAAAGCGACGCCGCCGAGACCGGCACCGAAACGATTGAGAAAGGAGCGGCGGTTGAACCACTGACCTGCACTAACTGGCACTAATGGGGACTGGGGTGGGACAGCCAAGTTGCGATGGGGCGCCGCCGACTCACGAGCCGCTCCCGAGGGTTCAATGTCTGTTTTCATTGGTGCAGGTCAGTGCAGGTTTGTGGTGCAAAAAATCTGTGGTTCAAACCACGAACCGCTTCCACTCCACGCCCTTAATCGGCCCGAAGTTGATGAGGTAGCCCACCGGCCTCTTCGCCAGCCTCATGTAGTTGATGAGCTGCGCCTCGTGCTCCGGCGCGAGGGCGGACACGGCCTTCAGCTCCGCGACAATGCCGTCGAACACGTAGAGGTCCGGGATGTAACGCTTCTTCAGCTCGCGGCCCTTGAAGAAGACCGCGAGTTCCTGCCTCGACTTGAACAGGATGTGCCGGACGCCCAACTCCATCTCAAGGCACTCCTGATAAATCTCCTCCAGCAACCCGCCGCCAACCTCGTCGTGAACCGCGAACGCGGCAGCCATCAGGTCGTAGCCTTCCTTCGTGAACGGGTGATTGGAGTCTGTCTTCATCAGTGCAGGTTAGTGGTTCGTGGTTTCACCACTGGTTCTACACGAAGGCGCCGAGGATGAGAACCACTGACCTGCACTGACTGGCACTAATGGGAAAGGCCCGAACAACGGCTGCACGCGATTGGCTGTGTCCAGTCCACGGTTGCCGTTCCAGGTCTGATTTGGCGTCTTCATTAGCGCAGGTTAGTGGTGCATCATCTCTTCACCACGCAGGCGTCGTGGTTGAGGAGGGCTTGGGCAAGGATGGTGGCGGCGGCGGCTTCGGGCGCGGGTATGGCGGGGTCGCGTTTGGTGTGGCCGGTCTTGAGGAGTTGTTCGGCGGCGGCGGGGTTGGATTTGAAATGGGCGAGTTGTTCGGCGTGGAGTTGCTGGAGGATGGTAGTTTCGCGGGCGTCAGGGCGGCGGCTGAGGCAACGGAGAAAGCCGAGTTCGATCATTTTCGGGAGCTGGCCCGAGGCTTCGCGGTGGAGCGATTCGCCGAGGGCGCGGGCGGCTTCGACGTATTGAATGCCGTTGAGGAGAATGAGGGCCTGGAGCGGGGAGTCGGTGCGTTCGCGTTTGGCGGAGCAAACGGCGCGGCGGGGGGCGTCGAAGGCGATCATGGCGGGGGGCGGGCCGGTGCGGCGCCAGTTAGTGTAAAGGCTGCGGCGGAGGGCACCGTCGCCGGCGGTCGGATTGGCGGGTTTGAAGGATTCGCTCATTTCGTAGGGGTTGACGGGCGGTCCGCCGAGTTGGTGTTTGAGGAGGCCGGCGGCGGCGAGGGCGTTGTCGCGGATCATTTCGGCGGGGAGCCGGAAGCGGGGTCCGCGGGCGAGGAGTTCGTTGTCGGGATCGTCGGCGAGGAGGGCGGGGGCGGCGTGGCTGCGCTGGCGGTAGGTGTGGGAGAGGACGATGGATTTGAGGAGGGCTTTGGTGTCCCAACCGGAGCCGATGAATTTGAGTGCGAGCCAGTCGAGGACTTCGGGATAGAGGGGGCGTTCGCCCTGGCTGCCGAAGTCTTCGGAGGTTTTCACCAGGCCGCGGCCAAAGATGCTTTGCCAGAGGCGGTTCACGGTGACGCGGGCGGTGAGGGGATGCTGCGGATCGGTGAGCCAGCGGGCGAAGCCGAGGCGGTTCATCGGGGCGTCCTTCGGGAAGGGGGAGAGGACGGCGGGCACGCCGGGGGAGACGGGGGCGCGGCGCTGGTTGTATTCGCCGCGGAAGAGGACGAAGGCGGGCTTGGGTTGGGGGAGTTCGCGCATGACCATGACTTCGCGGAGGCCGTCGGAGGCCTTGGTGAGTTCGGCGCGGGCGGCTTTTACGGCGTCGAGCTGACGGGCGCAGTCGGGGTCGAGAGCGGAGAGGAAGTAATCGCGGAGGGCGGCGCGGTCGGGTTCGGAGAGTTGTGCGGTGGCACGGGCGAGGAGGGTTTGTGCGGCGGTGGGGTCGTGTGCGGCGCGGGCTTCGAGGGGGGAGAGGGCGCGGGTGAAGACGCGGAAATCGTCGATGAGCCCGTGTTTGAAGCCGCGGTCGCGAAAGCGTTCGCCGAGGGCAAGGTTGTCACCGCCGCCGCCGGTGATGTCCTTGGTGAGGTTGTTCTTGATGATTTCGATGGGTGCGGGCTGTCCATTGACGAAAAGCTGGAGGCCGGTGGCACGGCTGCTGCCGTCGGACGTGACCACGATGTGGGTCCATTGGTTGGTGGGAAGGGGATCGCGGGCGCGGATGGAGATCGCGTTGCCGGGCCAGAAGTGAATCAGGGACCACTTGGGGCGGCCGTCTTCGAGGAGGAGTTCGTAGCCGCGGCTGGCGGCATCGGTCCAGGCGCGGGAGCGGTGGAAGATGACGGCGCGATCCTTGGTGTCCGGAGTCTGGAGCCAGAGAGCGACGGAGAAAGGTTCGTGACGCTTGAAGTTGCCGAAGGGGAGATTGACGGCGTCGTCGCCGGAGAAGCGGACGGCCTGACCGGAGCGGCCGGGGACGAGGGAGTTTTCGCCGGTGAGGTTGGCGGTTTGGTTGGTGTTGATGGTGTTGGGGAGTTTGCCTTTGACGAGGGCATCGAAGGAGAAGCGGCCGATTTCACCGGGGAGCGTGAGGGCGGCGGGGCGGTTGCCGAGCCAGGCGGTGAAGGCGTCGGTCCGGGATTGGCGCAGCTCGGCGAGCTGGCGTTCGGCGGCGGCGGGGTTTTGGCGGAGGGTGGGGGGGGGCTGTTTGGTGAGGTGGTCCGTGGGGGCAGGGGGGGGCGGGGGCGGGGACGGGGTGAAATAGGAGTAGAGGCCGGCTTCGTCGATGTTCTGGAAGAGCGAGAAGAGCTGGTAGTATTCCTTCTGGGTGACGGGGTCGTATTTGTGGTCGTGACAGCGGGCGCATTCGAAGGTGAGGCCGAGGAAGGCGGTGGCAACGGTCTGGACGCGGTCGCAGACGTATTCCACGCGGTATTCCTCCTCGACGCTGCCGCCCTCGGTTTCCTGCTGATGAAGGCGGTTGAAGGCGGTGGCGAGGATTTGTTCGTCGGTGGGGTTGGGGAGGAGGTCGCCGGCGAGCTGCCAGGTGATGAACTGGTCGAAGGGAAGGTTTTTGTTGAAGGCATTGATGACCCAGTCGCGCCAGGCCCAGACGTCGCGTTCGCGGTCCACTTGGAAGCCGAAGCTGTCGGCGTAGCGGGAGATGTCGAGCCAGTCCACGGCCATGCGCTCGCCGTAGCGCTCGGATTGGAGGAGGCGGTCCACGAGCCGTTCGTAGGCACCGGGGGCGGTGTCGCGCTGAAAAGCGTCGATCTCGGCGGGCGTGGGTGGGAGGCCGGTGAGGTCGAAGGTGACGCGGCGGATCAGGGTGGCGCGGTCGGCCTCGGGCTGGGGACGGAGGCCGCGGCGCTGGAGTTCGGTCCAGACAAAGGCGTCGATGGGAGTGGGGGCGGGGATGGCTTTGGCGGGGGCGTCTGGCGTTGGAAGCGCCGGGGCGAGAGAGATGGCGGGGACGGGCGTGGGGATGGGTGGGACGAAGGCCCAATGTGCCTGGTATTCGGCACCCTCGGCGATCCAGCGTTTCAGCGTGGCGATTTCGGCGGGAGTGAAGCTGCGGAGCTTCGCCTTGGCCGGGGGCATGTGATCGTCGGGATCGGTGGTGGTGATGCGGGCGATCAGTTTGCTCTGCTCAGGTTTTCCGGGGACGATGGCGCCGTCGGTAGTGGCGCCTTCGCGGGTGTCGAGGCGCAGCTTGGCCTCGCGTTTCTGGGCATCGGGACCGTGGCAGAAGAAGCATTTGTCGGAGAGCAGGGGGCGAATATCACGATTGTAGAGGAGGCGGTCGGCAGCACGGGTGGCGGCGCCAGGGGCAAGCATGAGAAGCAGCAAGGCCAGCGTGGTTCGGAGGTCGGGGCGCGAATTCATCTGTTTGATGGCGAAAGTTTAGCGGTTCGGCGCGGGAAGAAAAGGATGTGAAGCGGGAAGTTTGGCTTTTTTTCGTGCGGAGCCGTTCGGGGATCTCGCGAAGAAAATACACTTCAACGAACGGGGGGATGACGAGGATTCGGTTGGGCCTTCGGCAATGGGCGGACGGGG
>CAZUUP010000101.1:0-12617 GCA_964623105.1 uncultured Akkermansia sp. | reverse complement strand
TCGATGTTGAACCTGGCGATGCATGAAATCGGCGACAAGTCGTTCTACTACGGGCGCGGTTGCGAGACCTGCAATGACACGGGGTACAAGGGACGGAAGGGCATCTACGAACTGTTGCGGATGAACGATGACATCCGCACCTTGATCAACGAGCGGGCCTCGGGCATGGTAATCAAGCAGAAGGCGATGGAAAACGGCATGCGGACGATTCGCCAGGACGGCTTGCAGTCAATTTACGATGGCCAGACCACCATCGAAGAAGTGATCAAATACACCTGATTCTCCCCGAGCGGAGGTTTGTTATGCCAAAGTTCCAATACGTAGCGATGGACGCCAAGGGCAAGGAGACCAAGGGCACCATTGACGTAGCCAACCAGAACGAGGCGATCGGGCGGATCAAGGAAATGGGACTTTTCCCCACCAAGGTGGTGGAGGCGGAAAAGACCAAGCCTGGGAAGGGCGGCAAGGAGGGCGAAAAGGCGGCGGCGCCGAAGGAAAAGAGCGCGGCCAAGGCCAAGGGCAAGGGGTTGAATATCAACCTCAACCTGAAGATCCCGGGGATGGGTGGAAAGGTGAAGGCCAAGACGCTGACGACCTTCACGCGGCAGCTGGCCACGCTGGTGGATGCCGGCCTCCCGCTGCTGCGCGGTTTGCGGGTGTTGCAGAAGCAGGAACGCGATCCGATGCTGAAGGAGATTCTCGGCAAGCTGGCTGGTTCGATCGAGGGTGGCAGCACATTTTCCGAATCCCTTTCGGGTCATCCCAAGACTTTTGACCGTTTGTTTGTGAACATGGTGAAGGCCGGCGAGTTGGGCGGTGTGCTTGAAGTCGTGCTCAACCGTCTGGCGGAATTCCAGGAAAAGGCGGAGAAGATCAAGGGCAAGGTCAAGGCCGCGCTCTTCTATCCCGTCGCGGTGCTGGTGGTGGCCGTGGTCATCGTCGGCGTCTTGATGACCTTCGTCGTTCCGAAGTTCGAGGAAATCTTCAAGGACATGTTGAACGGCGAGCCGCTGCCGGCGTTCACCGCGCTGGTCTTGGGCATCTCCAATTTCATCAAGAACAACATCTTGGTGACGATGGGCATTGTTTTCGGCGTGGTGACGGTGATCAAGCTGCTCTTGAAGACCAAGAAGGGGGTATATTTCAAGGACAAGATGCTCCTGACCATGCCCGGGTTGGGACCGGTGGTCAGCAAGGTGGCCATTGCGCGTTTCTCGCGCACGCTGGGCACGCTGGTCAGCAGCGGCGTTCCGATTTTGCAGTCGCTCAACATCGTCAAGGAAACGGCCGGCAACGTCATTGTGACCAATGCCGTGTCGGCGATTCAGGATGCGGTCAAGGAAGGCGAGCCGATTGTCTCGCCCATGGAATCCTCGCGCGTCTTTCCGCCCATGGTCATCAGCATGGTGGACGTCGGTGAGCAAACTGGTGCGCTGCCGGAAATGTTGATGAAGGTGGCCGACAACTATGAGGAAGAGGTTGACAACGCGGTTGGCGCGATGACCTCCCTCCTTGAGCCGGTCATGATCGTGTTTTTGGCCGTCGTGGTCGGAAGCATTGTCATCGCGATGTTCCTGCCGCTGATCGTCATGATGGAAAAGATGGGCGACACGGACAGCGGCGGCAAATGAGGCGCTCGCTGCCGTGCGGGAACACGCGGTTTTACAGCGTGGGTCTGGTGTCCCGGGGCGCGAAGCGGGCTGATCTTCGGGCGGGCGGGATTCGCTGGTGGCGGTCTTGCCCGATGCCGGCCGGGTGGTTTGCTGGAGGGGTTCTCTCGCGGGCGGCGGACTTCCGGTCGGCGCTGGTGGGCATGCTGCTCGCGGTGGCCGTCGGCGGGGTCGAATTGGCGCTGGCGGCGTCAGACGCTCCGATGTGGACGGCGAGCAAGGATGCCCGGATCGAGTTGAAGGAGGGGCAATTTGTGGTCACGTCCCTCGGCGGCGATCCCTTCCTGCATACGCGAGACATTCTTCCTGGTCGCCCGCCATACTTGGTGGAATTGCGTCTGCGGTCGGACAGCTCCGGGCCGGGCGAGTTTTTTTGGGCCTCCCGCGTCGCGCCTGCGTTTGCACCGGAGCGGTCGGTGAAATTTCCCCTCACGCACGATGGTTTGTGGCACGATTACTCCATAGCCTTGCCGGCCCGGGACCCCATCACAGCATTGCGGTTTGATCCTGCGAACGCGATGGGGGAAATCCGTCTGGCGCATCTGATCATGCGGGATGCGGATGGCCGGTTGGTGCTGGAATCTCGTCATTCGCCGGGACCGGAACCGAAGCCGCTCTTTGGCCACTCGGTCACGCGGGCGGCGGCGGGCGGTTCGGAGATTGTGATCACCACCACGGCGCGTCTGGCGGGGGCCATTCACTCGTTGACATGGAACGGGCGGGAGTTTGTGGACAGCGTGGATCATGGCCGCCAGTTGCAGTCGGCGGCCTCGTTTGATAACAGCCCGCTGGCTAACGCCGAAACATTCAACCCGACGGAGGCTGGTTCCCGCCGGGATGGCGCGGGATCGCGGTCCACCAGCCGGTTGCTGGAACTGCGGAGTGCGGACGGTGAGCTGTTCACGCGCAGCCAGATGGCCTTCTGGCTGGCGCCCGGCGAGCGTTCCGCCGGTCAACTTGCCCGCAACACGAACACGCTTTCAGCACACCTGCTCGCCAAGCGGGTGCGGATTGGGCACGGTCCCTTTCGCCAGATGCTGGACTACGAGGTGACGTTTACGGTGCCAGCGGGGGAACCTCACCGGTCGGCCCAGTTCGAGTCGCTTACCGGCTACATGCCGGCTGACTTTGAGCGCTTCTGGCAATTCGATCCGGCGACCAAAAAGCTGGAGCCGCTGAGCGACGGTCCGGGGGAGATTTCGCGGCCGGTGGTGCTGGCCACTGCTAGTGGCAGCCATGCCATGGGGATTTACGCGCCGCCGCAGCCGCGGGCGGGGCAGACCGGACCGAGTTATGGCCGCTGGCGGTTTGATTCCGAAAAGGTCGTGAAGTGGAACTGCGTTTTCCGGGTGCGGGCGTTGGGGGGACTGGCCCCGGAGGGACTGGCCGCGGGCGACTACACGTACAAGATGCTGGTTCCCATCGGCACCCTGACCGAGGTTGAGTCGATGCTAATCCGCTTGACTGGACAGGGGAAGTAGGCTGGCAGCCAGTTTGGCGGCCGGACTGGGGGTTACGGGGCTGCGGGGACGGGTTGCGTTTCGGGTCGTGCCCGCCTTAAATCCAGTGGTGCAGCGCACGCGCCTCCAACGCAGTCTCCGCGCGACCTTTCTGGGAATGGTCGTCAACACGCTCCTGATTGCCGGCAAGCTGGTGGCGGGCATTATCGGGCATTCGCACGCTTTGGTGGCCGATGCCGTGGAGTCGATGGCGGACCTCTTCAGTGCGCTGATTGTCTGGCGGGGGCTGGTCATTTCCGCGGCTCCGGCCGATGAGGATCATCCCTACGGGCACGGCAAGGCCGAACCCATCGCCGCCGCCATGGTGTCCACCATGTTGCTGGTCGCCGCATTGTGGATCGCGGGGACGGCGGTGCGTGAAATCATCACCCCGCATTCGACGCCGGCACCCTTCACGCTGGTGGTGCTGCTGGCGGTCGTCGTGGTGAAGGAATGCTTGTTTCGCTTCGTGCTGGGCGAAGCGGTTTCGGTGGAGAGTTCGGTGATTCACTCGGATGCGTGGCACCATCGGAGCGACGCGATCACTTCGCTGGCGGCGGCGATAGGGATTGCGGTGGCGATTGTCGGAGGGCCGGGATTTGAGGCTGCGGACGACTGGGCGGCGCTGGTTGCCGCGGGCATCATCGCTTGGAACGGCTGGCGTCTGCTGCGTGGCGCGCTGGCGGAACTCATGGATGCGATGCCGGATCCCAGTCTCGAATCACGCGTCCGGGAGATTGCCGGTGCGGTGCCGGACGTATTGGCGGTCGAGAAGTGCCGGCTCCGGAAGATGGGCTATCACATCTACGTGGACATGCACATTCACGTCGAACCCGGGATGACCGTGGTCGCCGCGCACGAGGTGGCGCATCGCGTGAAGGATGTCGTCCGTGAAAAGCTGCCCAATGTTTACGATGTGCTGATCCACATCGAACCCGCACGATCGTCCGCGGAGGGCAAGGGGTTGGCTTCGCGGGCGTCCTTGGGCTGAGCAGGCGGTGTCCGGGCGGCTGGGTGCGCGCCAGTTTCTGCTTCCCACCGTGGGGTGATTCGCGTTTATTCGCGCCCAGCTTTTGCTTATGAAAATCGTTCTCGCATACTCGGGCGGCCTCGACACGTCGGTGCTGCTCTCGTGGATCAAGGAAACCTACGGCAACGCCGAAATGATCGCCTTCTGCGCCAACATCGGCCAGGAAGACGAACTCAAGGGACTGGACAAGAAAGCGCGAAAAACGGGCGCGGCGAAGATTTACATCGACGATCTGCAGGACGAGTTCGCCCGGGACTTCATTTATCCGATGCTCCGCGCGGGAGCGATTTACGAGGGGCAGTATTTCCTCGGCACCAGCATTGCACGTCCGCTAATTGCCAAGCGCATGGTGGAAATCGCCCGGGCGGAAAAGGCCGACGCGGTCGCGCACGGGGCGACGGGCAAGGGCAACGACCAGGTGCGCTTTGAACTCACGGCGGCGGCGCTGGCGCCGGAATTGCAGGTCATCGCGCCCTGGCGGGACGCCCGGTATCGCAAGGATTTTCCGGGCCGGCAGGAGATGATCGACTACTGCGCGGCCAAGGGGATACCCGTGCAGGCGAGCGCCAAGAAACCGTACTCGATGGACCGCAATCTCCTGCACATTTCCTACGAAGCCGGGATTTTGGAGGATCCGTGGTATGACTCGTTTGATCCGAAGCGCAATCGCGGGTATTTCACGACGCTGTCGGTACTGCCGGAAGACGCCCCGGACAAGGCGGAATACGTCACGCTTGATTTTGTGAAGGGTGATTGCGTGGCGGTTAACGGCAAGGCGATGACGCCGCTGCAGGTGATGAAGACGCTGAACAAGCTGGGGGGCAAGCACGGGGTCGGCCGGGTGGACATGGTGGAGAACCGTTTCGTCGGGATGAAAAGCCGGGGCGTGTATGAAACTCCGGGTGGCAGCATCCTGCATTACGCCCACCGGCAGATGGAAAGCCTGACCATGGACCGTGAGGTCATGCACCAGCGGGATGCGTTGATTCCGAAGTATGCCGAGTTGGTGTACAATGGCTTCTGGTATGCGCCCGAGCGGCTTGCGTTGCAGGCTTACGTGGAAGAGTCGCAGAAGAACGTCACGGGCACGGTGCGGGTGAAGCTGTACAAGGGCGGCTTGTACGTGGCTGGACGCAAGAGCAAGTTCAGCATGTACAACCCGCACATTGCCACGATGGAGGCGGACCCGACGAAGGCGTACAATCAGGATGACGCGACCGGTTTCATCCGACTGAATGGGCTGCGCCTGCGGGTCAACTCGACGGTGAACGGGGCAAAGAACCTCAAGTCGTTGTGAGCGCGGGCGCGGCGGGCGGCGTCTGCGAGGCGAGTTGAAGCGGGACCGCGTGTGTCCCGCAGGGACCTAATTTTGTGGGTGTCTCGCTCAAACAACTCGAACAGATGCAGCAGCGCCTGGCGCGTCCCAAGCGGGCGGCGGCGGTGATCGAGCCGGCATTGGTGGCGGGCGCCAATGCGCCCCGGATCATCCTCGGGATTGATCCTTCGCTGCGCGGGACGGGTTATGGCGTGATCGTCGCGGGCAAGGCCGGGATGCGGGCGCTGGCGTGCGGGACCATTGTGTGTCCGGCCAGGTGGGAGCATTCGCGCTGCTTGCTCCAGATTGCGCAGACGCTGCGGGACGTGCTCAAGGAACACCGGCCGGAAATCTGCGTGGTCGAGGGGCTGTTTTACGCGCAGAATTTTCAGACCGCCCTGATCATGGGTGCCGCGCGCGGGGCGGCGCTGGTGGCGGTGGCGGAGGCCGGTTTGCCGGTCTTCGAGATGGCACCCCGCAAGGTGAAGCAGGCGGTGGTAGGTTATGGCGCCGCCCAGAAGGTCGCGGTGGCCAAGATGGTCCAGCGCATGTTGGGACTGGCCGAACTGCCCGAACCCGATGCGGCGGATGCACTGGCCATCGCACTGGCTTTCGCACAGGAAACGGGACGCTATAGCTTGAATTCTCCGAAGAAAGTTTAACCGATGAGCACGAGCGTGAGTGTGATTGGATTATTTGTCATCGTTGGTGTGGTCATCCTGGCGGGGACGATCCTTGTGGGCGGCGCAGTAATGCTCGTGAAGTCGCTCCGCCGCCCACCAACAAAGACTGATGGCCCGACTGCGGGTGATTCGTCCGATTCAGTTGAAAAATCCAAGGCACGGTGACCCGGGAGCCGTGACAGGGTGCCGGGCGTTTACGCATCGCGTCGTTTCCGGGACTGCCGTTCCGGGTTGGACGGGGAAATGGCTGTCCCTCCCCATGAACCGGAGCGCGACTGTGCTGAAAGCCAGTCGCAGCGGAATCGAGCGGGCTGCGGCTGGTCTGCGACACAGCCGCGCTCCGGTTTGGGGGTTCAAAGCGCGAACCTTGGTCAGGCGAAATCTCTCCCGGCAGGAGAGGGACAAGGTGGGGGACAAAAGGACCGGCGCCGTCCCGGCGCCGAATCCTGCGTGAGAATGCAGTGGTGAACGACGACGTGTGTCCGGACCGGTTACTTCTTCAGCAGCGCTTCGACGTGCGCGGCAAATTTCTTCTCGAGCTGCGCTTGGACTTCGCGGTCCTTCTTGGCGGCGAAGAGGGCTTCGGCCGACTCGAATTCGCCAGCGGGTTTGAAGACGGCCTTCACGTCGGCAGCGTAGGCGGCATTGAGAATCTCATCGAGTGATTTGCCCTGCTTGGCCGCGTGCGCCTTGAGCTGTTCGAGCTGGCGCAGGGACAGGCGGGCGTTTGCCTGGAAGGACTTGCCTTTGCCGAGGTCGTAGCGGGCGCGGACGCCGGCGGCGGTGGGCAGGTCCAGCCAGGCATCTTGCGCCTTTTTGATCTGGGCGTTGTCGAGCCCAAGCGCCTGGAGAACACCGCGGGCCATGAGTTGATCGCCGGCGGCGTTCATGTGGACACCGTCGGAGGTGTAGGCGTTGCCGGGTTTCGTCTTGGTTTTGATGACTTCCTCGAACATTGCGTAGAGGTCGGCGAGGGGCAGTTTTTTCTCCCGGGCGAGGGAACGGAGAAATTCGTTGTAGGGTGCGAGTTTCTTGTTGTTGTCGTTGCCAAGGTCTTCGCCGATGACGGTGGCGGTGAGGATGACGACCTTGACGCTGGCGGCGGCACATTGGTCCACGATGGCGGTGATGTTAGCCTTGTACTTGTCGAGGGGTATGCCGCGCGCGCCGTGCCAGACGTCGTTGACGCCGCAGCTCAGGGTCATGAAGTCGGGCTTTTTCTCGAGCACATCCTTGTTAAGGCGGGCAAGCATCTGGTCGGACTTGTGGCCGCTGATGCCGGCGGGGATGGGGGTGACCTTGACTCCGTTGGCCTCGAGTCCGGCGATGACGAGGCGGACGTAACCACCGGGATTTCCCCAGCCCCCCTGCGTGATCGAATCACCCATGAAAGCAAGCTTCTGGCCGTCTTTGATGACGACCTCGGCGGCTGCATTGAAGGCTTGGGAGAGGAGGAGCGCCGAGCCCGCGAGCACGCTGGCTGCGGTATGGCGGGAGAAGAGTTGCGCGACAGGGTTTTTCATCATCTGAGTGAACGGGTTGGGGATGTGCGTGGAATGTTGAATGTTTGCGACGCCGCGGTGCTGACCGGGGCGAGTCATTGACGAGGCGTTGGGCGGGTGCATTCGGCGGGAATGGACCGGGAGGCGGGGCGGGTGGACTGAGCCGGAGCGGGATTCGGGAGTTTTGTGCGGAAGGGGCTTCCGATTTTGGTCGTTTGATGGTTAAAGTCCCGGACCGCATAGAGCGGTAAATTTTTTATGGCCGAAGAAAACCAGCAGTCCCCGCAGCCGCCGGCACCCAATCCCGAGCGGAAAACATTGGATGACCGCGCGAAGATGACGGAGTTGGAGCGCATCCGGCACTCGTGCGCCCACGTCATGGCCACGGCGATCCTGCGCCTTTGGCCGGATGCGCAGTTCGCCTATGGGCCGCCCGTCGAAAACGGCTTCTACTACGATCTGGAATGCTCGCACCGCATCTCGCCCGACGACTTCGAGAAGATCGAGGCCGAGATGAAGAAGGAGATCAAGGCGAACAACGTCTTCGAGAAGAGCGAGGTCACCCGCGAACAGGCGATCAAGGACGCGGAGAGCGGCCGCCTGGGCGGACTCGCTGAACGGCCCGGCAACGCCAGCAAGTTCAAGCTCGACCTGCTCAAGCAGATTCCCGAGGGCGAGCCGATTTCGTATTTCAAGAACGGCGACTTCATTGACCTGTGCGCCGGGCCGCACGTGATGCGCACGGGCAACATCGGCGCTTTCAAGCTCACCAGCGTGGCGGCTGCGTATTACAAGGGCGACGAAAAAGGCCCGCAGCTCCAGCGCATCTACGGCACGGCGTTCAAGAACAAGACCGCGCTCGATGAGTATTTCAAGATGATCGAGGAGGCCAAGCGCCGCGACCATCGCAAGATTGGCGCGGAGATGGGGCTGTTCGCGATTGACACGGAATTTGTCGGGCCGGGCATGCCGCTGTGGCTGCCCAAGGGCACGGTGCTCGTCGAGGAACTGGAGAAGCTGGCCAAGGAAACGGAATTCGCCGCCGGCTACGTCCGCGTCCGCACGCCGCATCTGGCGCGGGAGAAAATGTATAAGACTTCCGGCCACTTGCCGTATTACGCGGACTCGATGTTTCCGCCGATGGAAATGGACGAACACCGCGCCGACCGCCAGAAAATCGAAGCCCGCATCGCCGAACTGGAAAAACAACTGGCTGATTACGCGAAGAAGAAATCCGGTGGGTGAAATCCCCGGTCAGGCGTGTTCTGCCCAAGCCATAACGGGTTTAAGTAGTGCTTTTCCGAAGGCTGGCGGCACGGCATTCCCGACGATTCTGTATTTTGCAAAAAGCCCGCCTTCCACTTTGATTCGTTGCGGCAACCCCTGAATCGCGGCGCACTCCCGCCATGAAAGCCTGCGGTTGGTTTTGCCTTGAAGGATGTATCTGTCCTTCCCGACCCATTTCATCGGTTCACCGTCAGGATGGAGCGGCACATGGCTGGCATGGGCGACAATGGTATAGCTCGGCTCATCCCATGCGCGTTTGCGGTTACGGGTGAGGAAGTGACCGTGAAACTCTTTCTCACAAATCGCATCATCATCCTTTGCTACCAGATCGCCAATGACATCCCGCAAGACTGTGAAAGGTTTCCTTGTGCCTTCGCCGTGAGTCGGTGCGGGGAATTCGTATTCAAAATCTTTCACGTCATTCCTGACGCCGACAATGAAGACGCGTTTTCGCTCTTGCGCCACTCCGTAATTTGTCGCAAGAAGCAGTTTGGATTGGATTTTATAGCCGTGCCGACGAAATCCGTCTCTCTGCTTCTCAAAAAACCAGCCTCTTTCCGCCGTGAGCATCCCCTTGACGTTTTCGACAAACAGAAATTTTGGACGCACTTGACGCAGAGCGCGGAGAAATTCGCGGTAGAGAAAGTTTCCGGGGTTCGCTTTCAAATCGCGCTCGGTCAAGTCTCCCGGCCGCCGCCGTGCCGCTTCACTGAAGCCGGTGCAGGGGTAGCATCCGATTAAAATATCCGCTTCGGGAAACTCTTTTATTTTTCGGACATCGCCCAACGTGAATGGCACTTTGGGAAGCAGGGTTTTGTAGGCGGATGCTGCATAAGGGTCAATGTCATTGGCCCAGATGATTTCCACGCCAGCCTGCTGCGCGCCAAGGTCAAATCCTCCGCATCCAGAGAAAAGTGAAACAGCTTTGAGCTTTTGTGGCATATCAGTTCAAAGCAATTTTGGTTTTTAGCAATTCATCCACGGCAGTCAAAGCTGGCAATTTCAACAAGGCATCTTCGCTCCCTTTCAGGAGGAACAACAACCGCTGCCGATCCATCATCACATGACCGCGTTGGTCGCCGGGCCGATGCCAACTGCCATCAGAATTCCGCAAACAGAACGGGATAAAAATGACATTCAGCGGATGAGAGGTCAGCGTCATCACATTGTGCCAAGCAGCACCTCTGGAGGAATCCTGCTTGCTCACCCATTCAGTCGTGCAAGCGCACTGACCAAACAAAAGCGCAGTCCCCGGCGCATCATCGCCGGTCGGAACGTAGGAAAATAAATCAAGCCCGTGGTCGCCGGAATTGTGTTCATCAAAGTCAGTTTCCTTTGCCAGAACTTGTTCACGCAGCAGTGCAGCAAGCTTCTGGATTTTGTCCCACAACTTTCCAGAGAACTCACCCTCATTCAGTTTGTTCGCGCCAAACAGTCTGACTTCGGCTGAACGCGGTGAAAGCGCCTTGAACAGTTCCAGACAAATCACCTCAAAGCTGGCGGTCAAATCAGATTCGTGCTTTCCAAAATAGCGCAGGTTCGACGACATCAGAAACGCGAGATAAAGTTTCTGGCTTGATGTCAATGCAGTCTTGAGCGTCACAATGTCTTCGCCGTCCGGGATTGTGAACGGATAGGCATCGCCGAATTGTCTGGCGCGGAATCTCAGGTGGGCGAACCAGCCGGCAACGCGGTCGTTCCAGCGGTCAATCGTTTCAGGTTTATCCTGCGCCTCGACTGAACCATCTTCATTCTCGTCAGCGAGATTTCCTTCACCCAGATCATCCTTTTGTTGTCGGGCTTCCTGCCTGACACGGCTGTCGTCCATGATGCCATCCACATCGGCAATGCAAAGCAACTCAATCCAGTCAGCAAAGTGGTGGATGCTCGATAGTCGGTGGTTGGGAAGCTGGTAAGCCATGAGCCGAAATTGGATTTTTATTCCTTCGATTTCGGCGCATCCATCAAAGTGTCGTCAACATGGTTTGACAGCAGCCGTGAAAGTTTTTGGATTTCTTTCAACTGGTCGCCGTCTTCGTTTGAGAATTTCTCGATGAGGTGGACGCAATCGCGGGCGGTTTCCAGCCGGGCTTTGGCTTCGCTCAATGAGGTGCGGAATGCTTCAACCGGGCCGCTGGTCAGCAAGTCGGCCTCGGCCAGCGGTCTGCCAGCGCGGAACTTCTCAAGTGCCTTTGGCTCGACGACGACACGCGCCAGCTTTTGCAGATTGCGTGATTCGCCAAGGCGTGTCTGGCCTTCGCTGTTTTTTTCAAAAAGCCAACTCGTTAATTCCTTCAGTTCTTTTTTGGCCAGTCCCTTGACCTCATCATCCGTCGGACCTTTCAATCCAATGTGTTTGGACAACGCGTCATAAGTCAGAGCCGTTGTCAGGACGCTGTAAGAAATTGTTTTTTCGTCAAGTCCCGCGATGTCGAAAAAGCGCGAATCCTCAATCGCTTCATAGACAGCGAGACCAGCAAGCAGGCGAGCAACATAATTCGAGTTGCTTCCGATTTCCTTCGCCAGTCGGCGGCGCAGTTCATCCTTTTTCAGTTTCTTGAAATCACCTGACGAGGCGAGTTGCTTGAGGTAGCGCGCTTTTTGCAGGGGATTCCAAGGTTCAATCCCGGTGATGTGGCGATACGCGAGATAACGAAGAACTTCGTCTCGGTTGTTGAAAATCAAAACTGGCAGTTCGGTCGGTTTATGACCGGCTGTTTTGGCCGCATCGAGGACGGCGGCTTTTCGCGTCAACGCTAATTCTGGGTTGAGCAAAAGTTTGACTGCCGTTAAACGACGGTTGCCCTCGACCACCTCAAAGTGCTTTGCCTTGGTCTTGGATGGAACGACAATTAAAGGCTCACCGTCAAAATATCCCTGCTCACCAATTGAACCCATCAATTCAACGATGTTGGCTTCCTTCAACATCCACTCAATGACTTCGCAATCATCGCCCTTGTTGAGGTAGTTTGGCAGGCGTGGATTCAGAGAATCAAAATCCAGAAGCTCAACCGACGTGTGCGCCACACTTTTGGCACTGACAACCGGCTTTGTTTTGCGCGCGCTCATGGGGGAAATTATTAACAGAACATTCTCATCTGCTCAAACGGTTAATTTTGGATGGGCGGTTTGTGCGCCTTCTCCGTTGGCGTTGAAAATTGAAGTTCCTTTGCGCGTGGCGGATGGCTATTTTCTCCGCCATGTCTGCCATTTTGAAAGACGAAGAATTCGTTGCCGTTGAAGCCGCCGTCAAAGCCGGCGTTGCGCCGCAGCCCGTGGCGGCCGCTTTCAACGAGTTGTCCGCGTTGCGCGCAGAATTGAAAAGGCTGGGCGAGCCGGAAAGTTATTACCTCAAGGCGATGAACTGTCCGCATCATCACCGCATTTTTGCGGCTGAACCGCACAGTTACCGCGACTTGCCGTTGCGCCTCGCGGAATACGGCACTTGCTATCGCTACGAGCAGAGCGGCGAGTTGTTCGGCCTCATGCGCGTGCGTTCGCTCAATATGAACGACGCCCACATCTATTGCACCGAGGAGCAGTTCGCCGACGAGTTCCGCGCCGTGAACGACATGTATCTGAAGTATTTCAAAATCTTCGGCCTCGAAAAATATCAGATGCGCTTCAGCAC
>CAZUUP010000100.1:0-12623 GCA_964623105.1 uncultured Akkermansia sp. | reverse complement strand
GCGGCCTTCAGGCCGCTTCACCGTCCGGTCGGCGATGGTCTCCCGCACTTCAAACTCCCCCTCCCATCCGCACGCGCCAGCGGCGTGAACGCCGCGCTCCGCTGCGATGACTCCCCTACCCTGCCGCAGAAATGCCCCGGCACCGGATTCGCTGATTTTCGTGGTCATAATAAGTGGCGGTCGAGGTCAATTCCCCGAGTACGAGTAGGTCACGAAGTTGAGCTTCACGTCCTTCACCGTCTGGATGAAACGATCCAGCCCCTCGTCGGCGTTGCCCAACAAGGTCGAGCCCGGGATCACGATCTTCCATTTGCTGTTCCAGACCGAGCGGCCCACCAGTCGCGAATTGGTGTATTGCGAACGCTGCAACCCGCCGCTGCCGCTGTAGATGCTGTTGTTGAAGGCAGCCGCCGTGGACACCGGCCGGAAGGCCTGGTGCTTCCGCGTGCCAAACAACGGCTCCGTGAGCGAATCGCCCGACTGCCACAGTTGCTTGGACGAAAAGTCCGACGCGCCGAGATTGAACGGCAGCGGGATGGTCACATCGTCCACCGACCACGTGCGAATGGTGCTCACGTCGCCCAGCGGCGGGCTGCGCATCGAATCCACCCCGACGGGAATCAGGTAAATGTCCGGATTGGCCGACAGGGTCAGGGCATCTAGGAAACTCGCGCTCGGATCGGCGGGCGAAGCGCCGCCCACGGCAGCAGAATTCGCATTCGGGTTGTCCATGCCTTTGTAGCCCTCGAGCGCAATGCCAACGGCAAAGAGCTTCGTCGCGAAGGAACTGAGGCTGTACCGGTGATCACCCCCGGCCAGTGACTGGCCGAACAGGTTGCGCCCGTCCGCAATCGTGGTGCTGAACTCCAGGACGATGCCCGGCACCGGCAGTCCGTTGCCCGGATCAATCTGCAGGCACTGGCGTCGCACATCCGCGTCGGCGAGCAGATTCGCCACACGGCCCCGTTGGAGCACGTCCTTCCAGTTCGTGTCGCCGTCGATCCCCGGCAGGATGCGGAAGTTCTCCGTGCGCAACGAGGCGGTGGTGCCATAGGCGTCGGGGTTGTTGAAGCCAAGCCGCCCTTTGAGCACGAGCCAGTCGGCCGCCATCTCGGCCAGCGCACTCGACAATCCGGGGTCGCCGGTGTTGCTGCCGGCATATTGCGGCTCGCCATCCTTCACCACACCGAGGGCGCGCGAGCGTATGATGCGGTTGACAAAGTCCTTGCCCGCCGCGGTGCCAAGCTGCCCGGTCTCGTAGTCATAAGCCTGGGCGGCCATGAACGCGTAGCGTGCCGCCAGATCAAAGAGCGCCTTGTAGCGCTCCAGCTTCTCATTGCGGAAGATGCGGAAGGCCGCGTCGCGCGTGCGGAAACCTTGGATGACCGCGGCGGAACGTTGGCGGAAAACCTCGCGCTCCGTCTGCAAGCGCTCGCCCTCACCCATCAGGGCGTCAAGGCGCTGCTGCGCAGCCTGAAATTCATTGTCGCGCTGCGCAAAGGATTCCAAGGCCGGTTCGATTTGGGCAAACACCTGCTCCAGTTCGTATAGTCCCTCGATATCCTCAAGTTTCCACTGCGCCGGCTCGATCACATGTTCATGCAAGATCGTATCCAGTTCGCGCAGGGCGCGCTTGGCCGCGACCAAGAGGGTGGATTTTACGACGTCTTTGACATTGTAGAGTGACAGGATGCCACCATAGAGACCTTCCTGCGAAGCCCGAGCGGCGGAAAACGCGTCGGTGCCAAAGGCCGTTCCCGCAATCATGAATTTCGGAAATCCCTCGATGATCGCGGCCTTGACCGACGCCTTTGCATCTTTAACCAACCGGTTGGCACTGATGGCGATGGCTATTACGTCCTCGACCGACTTGAAAATCTGATCGCGCACCAGGATGGCGTCATTGGCGTCCTCGATGGTGTTACGCGCCCTGATCCGCGCCCGAAACACATCCAACTTGCGCTCGATGTCCTGAAGGGACTGCTCGAAATCATCGTGAGCGAAAATAATGGCCGCCCGGGCTTCGAGAACTTTGTTTACGGCGCCCTGCAATTCGCCCGGTGACTTGCGCCGCCCAGTCCAAGACTCGGGTTTTACCGGAAACAGAAACTCGTTCAGGGTATAGCTCAGGCGGAGCGGCTTCAGAAGTCCGATGTATTCCAGATCCTTCCCGAAACGGTTTTCGTCAGCCAGAATCTCATCGTAGTTCAAGTCCGCCGGTACCAGCTCCTTTTGCACATAGAAGTCATAATTGATGGCGGCTCGCGCCGCGGCGGACGAACCATCGATGGACAGCTGTTCGTTGACATACATGTAGTGAATTAGATCCGGCCCCGCGTAGCCCTGCTTGTAGGTCATTCCCGGACCGACATCTTCCGGGTAGGGCGTACCATAGAGCTGGATGAGGGCATTGGTGTAGGCAAACTCCTGCTTTGCGACCGTCGCCTGAAAGTCCGACAGCGAATCCTGCTCGGAACGCATCAGGCGGGTCACATCCTTCGCCTCATCAAACGCAACCAGCGCATTGCGCAGCGTCGCCTTCGCCCGGTCATTCACCTGCTCGAAGTGCGTCTGCGGTGAACTGCCTACAATCGTGTTCGGATTCAGATCAAAGGGAATGCTCGTCTCCGACAATCCCAACGGCGTCAAACCGGCCTCGGCGTTGTCCATGGCGGTCTGCAAACCATCCACCACCGAAGGTAACTCCTGCAACTCGGGCACCGTCCGGCGGTCCACCTTTTGAATGCCTTCATGCGTCGGATCCGGGTCCACGTCGGGGAGAATCGCGTTGCCGACGATCCAGTTCACATACGCCCCCTGGCCGGAACGCGACGCCCAGTGGTCCATGCCCCAGTACCGCGTCCGCGTCGCGCCCGAACGTGTCGGGGCGAAGTGCTCCCAACCAGTACCCTTGCCGGATTTGTAATCCTGCCGCCACGTGAGATCAAATATCTGTCGCCCCGTGCGCGCGACCGCGGCGGCCGCGGCCGCAAATTTGCGCTCGTCCTGATAATCCACCGACACCGGCTTGCCCAGAATGTTGACCGCCTCGATCCGCGGCACCCAGTCAAAGTCCGTGTCCAACAGCAGCGAGTAATATCCCTTCAACGCCGTGAGATAGTGGCCATACGCATCGCCGTGTCCCTGCGGGTAGAGCTTCGCCGCGTCGGCCGCGCCGATCGTCCCGTTGCCGTCCTGATCCAGAATGTTGTAGTTCAGCGCGTAGATGACTTCGCCGGCGTCAATGCCCCGCGTGTAGTTCCACACCAGCCGGTTGTACACCGGCGTAATCTCCGTCCCGGGCTGGAGAAACTCATCCCGTCCCCGAAGCAACGCCAGTTCTTCGGCCAGCAACGTGGGCATCTGCCCGCGGAAGGCGAACAGCGCGGTGGCGATTTCGCCGTAGGTGCTGTCCTTGGTACCAATCCCAATGGTCGGGTTCGCCGCATCCGCATACGCCTCATTGCCGTGCATCATGTACAGGTCGCTCAGGTAGCCAGCGGCCAGCAGCAGCGCGTCGTTGGCCGGGCCGAAGTTGATCCCCGAATCAATGCTCAGGCTCCGGCCCCGCCGCAGCACTGTCTCGTAAATCTCGATCAAGCCGTAGTTGTTGATCGCTTCCAGGCTCAACGCCACGTCGCCCTCCCACCGCTTGCCCGCCGAGGTCAGGATGTTCGCATCCGTGTTCACCGTGTTGTTGAACAGGTCGGTCACCCGCTGGTTGAAGGGGTTGATGCCCGCCAGCACCCGCTTGATCCACCCTTCCGCCAGCGCCGGCGCGGTCCAGTCCGACCACTGGTCAAATCCAGGATGCAGCGGGTTCTTGGGCCGGTATCGAAGCGTGACATAATTGTCCACCAGCACCTGGATGCCCGCCCCGCCCAGCGTGTAGCGCGGCACGTCCCGATCGTTGGCGAGCACCGTCCAACCGGTCATGCCGGGGTTCTCGCCGTTGACTTTCAACGGAAAGCCATCCACCGGCGGCGCGATGCGCCAGTCATATTCATATTCCGCCGTGCGCGCCGCCAGATCGCCCGAGTGCTGCAAGGTAAGCAACTCGTTCAACGGATTGGCCGAGGGCAGGATCTTCACTTCGCCCAGATACAACGGGCCCCCTACCTTCAAGACGTGCAGGGACACCGGCTCGCCCTCCGGTGTGAACGCCGCCCCATTGCCGGCGATCAGGGTGACGAAACCCGCACCCGGCCCCGCCGCACTCAACGCATACGAGTCCTTCGCGGTGTCGTCGTCCGTCAGCTCCACTAGATTGGTCGCCGCCACCCGCCGGATCAGGTTCGTATTGGCGATGTAGGTCCCCGGAACCTTCGGATTCTCGTAGAAGGTCTCCACTGTCGCCGTCAGGCCGTCGATGGCCGCGTCCCATTTGCCCTTGTCCGCATCCGTCGCCGGACACAGCGCCTTGACCGTCGCCAGATCGAAAACCCCGAGCACGTTCAGCAGGACATACTTCTCCCCCAACGACTCATCCTTGAATTCGCCCCTGAACACCAGATGCCCCTTGGTCCCCCGGTTGCCATCGAAGAACACGCGGTCAGCCAGATGCGGCGGCAGGTTCGGGAAGTACTGCTTGCCCCGCAAACTCTCGATGCGCACTCCCGCCGGCAGCTTCTCCAATCCCGGCGCTCCCAAGGCATAGGATTTCTCCGCCGTCGGATCGTGCAGCAACACGCTCGGCGTCTTGGTGTTGAAATTGGTGCCGATGGATTGCTGATAAAGAATTTGCAGGCTGCTCTGCCCGCGCACCGCCGGCAGTCCAAACGCCGGTACCGTCAGCGTCTGTCCGGGATTGAGCGTGGGCGCAAAGCCCGGCCATGTGGGCCGATAGACGATGTCCAGCGCAGGTGTGGTCTTGTCTTCTGGGGCGCCAATCGGATCCCCCGCGACATCCAGTGGCCGAAGGTAGGGGACAATGGCACCCAAAGCGGGCGGAGCCGTGAGTCCCGGCCACGCAAAGCCTTCCTGCGTCTTGTAATAGAACCGCATTGTAAAACTGTTGTTGGTCGCGGCGGAGTGCGCGAGATAAGGCGGCCGCCCGACGAAGCTCGTGACCGTCCCCGTGAAGCTGTTCGTGCTAAGAATCACCAACGGTCCCTGTTCGCTGACCGCGCCGCTGCTGCTTATCGCCAGTGTAAACGCATTCGTCACCACGCTGCCGTCGCCGCTGTCCGTGATGCGCAGGGCAATGGCGTTGGTCCCCGCGGACGCGGCTTTCCCGACAAGCGTCAGACCCTGAATCGTCAGGCCTTCCGGCAGGGCGGTCAGGTTGGTCATCACCAGCGTTTCAATCCGACGCGAGACGTGGACATGATTGGTGAACGACTGACCCAGCCTCGCCGCGACAACGGGCAGGGGATCAAACATTCCCGTGCCTGGGTTGTACGTGCCCGCCGCCAACGCCGGCAAGCCCGCATGCAAACCTCGGTACACCCAGAAGCTTTGTTTGCGATCCCGATAGGTAAAACGTTTGTAATGCGCCGTCGGCAGCAGGTCGTCAAAGGGGCTCCAGCCGACTGGCAAATCACCCCCGTTGGCATCCGGCTCGCGGTTGTAGTTGACCTTGGTAAAGGTGGCGGCGGCGCCGGTCCCATTCGTTTGGATCTCCACCGGCGCCGCCAGGAAAGGCAGCGGCATGGGCGCTTGCAAGATGGTGCCTGCCTCGGCGATGTAGTCGAACAAGATGCCCTCCTCCGGCTTTTCCCGCAGCACCTTGAACGCCGTCATCTGCGGCCGACCGTCGGACCCGGTAAAATCCAGCAGCACATAGGGCTCGGACGAGTACGGCGTATTGGTGCCGGTTCGGTTCAGGTCATCCCGCAGTGCGTACGCCTGCCCGCCGAGCATCAGGGCGTGCTCTTCGTTGGGGTTGTAGCCGGGCAAGGCCGGATCGTTCTGGGTGTAGATGCTTGCCTTGGCCTCGAGGCTGCCCAAGCCACCGCTGCCGTCGTTGCTGGCCAGGACGATCTCCCGCGGGTTGGCCGGCCACTGAATGGTATAACGTCCAATCACCGCCGGCCAGTAGATGGTCTTGAATCCCGCAGCCAGGTTGGGTGCATTCTTTCGAAACCACCACACTTCCAGCGTGTTGTCAGCGGGAATGGCGTTCACCGGAATGATCGCCCCCAGGTTGGCTGCCTCAAATCCGCTCACGAATGGATCTTTGTAAGCCCCGGGGTTAAAAGAATTGCCATTGGTCTGCACGATGTAGCCGGCCAGATACGAATCACCGGTCGCACCCAATTCGCGGGTGGGCGCCAGAATGCGGCTTCCCACTTCGATCGTCTGCTGGATGACGCGCGGAGCGCTGGCTTCGATGGGTGCCCAGTCAAAGGTGCTGGTGTTGGTGTCCCAGGTTGTCAGATTGGTGGCGACTGAACTGCTGAACAGCGAAGGCGATTTCAAGTTCACATCCAACCACGAAAAAACCCGCTCAAACCGCACCTCTTCCCCCGAGGTGAATCGTAACAAGGTGCGATGCGCCGGAACGGCGGGGTCAAGAAACGTGTAGAAGGCGAACTGCTCGGTCAGATCGGCGCGCGGGCGGTCGAACGGGTCCTGATAGTCGATGGTCGGAACATTCTCGTTGGGCAAAGGGACAGCGGTCAACCTGGCCTCGGCGGCAGTGCCCACCAAGGGTCGCACGTAATGACTGTATCTCGCCACGTCGGACGGCCAGACCTGCCGGTAGCGCACCAAGCGCGACGGCCACCGGATACTCTGCACCCCGGCCCGCATCCAATGAACCAACACATCATTCTGGTTCACCGTCTCCCGGATGGCGTAAAACACCGACCGGTCGGTTTCACCAATGCTCTGCTGATAGGTGAAGGTCTGCGGGGCGAGGTTCAGGACTGGCTCGGGAAACAGGGCGCTGTCGTCGCGGCGGTCGGCAAAGGCCGTCAACCGCTCACCGAGTTCGGTGGTAACATCGGCTGGATTGGCCCGCCGGGCCACATCCACGATCTCGAACCCTAGGTGTTGCTTCGTCTGTCCGTCGGGACGGGTATCACCCAGCAATTCCACAAACACGCGCCCCTCCATGTTATAGGCGAAAATCTGTTTCTGAGCGGGGTCATGCCACAAGGTTCGCACCTCTTGCAGCAGGTTGGTCTGATCCGTGATGAAGGTCTGTCCTTCGGCGACATAGGATTTGTCCACACGTGCGGGAAAATTGTTGTTGTAAACTACTTTTACCGTGGAAACGCGCGCCGCAGGAACATGCACCGGCTTGCCAGTGTCAGCGAACACCCCTTCCGTCCAATACATCTGCTGCGGGGGCTTCACGGCGCTGCCGGAGGCGACGTAGCGGACCAGCGAGAGCGGGTAGAAATTGGCGCCATCCCGGTAATGGGTGACGTTGGGGACATAACCCGCCGGCGTGCCCGTGGCGAACACCTCGGGCACTGCCCTCCGCCACACAATGTTTACCGGTCCGGGCTGGATCGCAAAAACCGCCCGGGCATGCTCGCTCCAATAATAGGCCGCCCCGGCATGGTCGTTGGTGCTGAACGGCTCCGCCAGCCAGTAGGCCGTGGGCAGTGTGTTGGTCAGCGTCACACCGGCCACGTCCACCGACGGCACGGGAATGATCGAGCCGAACTGGAAGGATACCGCCCGGTTCAGAAACGGCGACCCGACCCGGGCCGACTTCAGAACCAGGACCACGGCCGCGCCCTGCACGTTGTTGCTCCGCGCCACCGGCAATCCGATCACGCCCGCATTGGCGGCGTAGCTCAAGCTGGCATTCAGATTGGTCGGGATGCGCGGAGCCGCCAGCCCCCCAAACATGATCACGCTCTGAAACTGCCCCGCGGTCGCCGGGTTCAGGGTCTGCCCGAGGTCGGTCTGCGTAGCCGTCGTGGGACCGCGGCCATCCGACCCGGCCGGCGTGCCGGGAGTCTCCGAGAGCGGCACCCCGTTGGTGGTGCGGTAGTTGTAGCGCGTGTCATCCTGCCGGATTTCCACGTAGGTCTGCGCCGACACGACCACCGCCACCAGGTGGCAGGCCAGCGCGAGGGCGACGCGGCGTAAAGTGTGCATAGGTTGGATGCGATCGGAGATTGGTAATTAGTAAGTAGTGATTAGTAGTTGGTGCCGGACGCGAAGCTAATCGCCAGCGGGTGACCGCTAATCGCTTCCGGCTGCTACTGCTGCGTTGCGGGATTGCCACTCGCGCGACCGGCCTCGGCGGCGGGCCGTTCGACCGGGCGTTGGGCGGTCAGCCGGGACACCAGCAGCTTCAACTCGGCCAGCTCCCGTTCCACTTTCTCCACCCGGGCGGCCTTTTCCTCCAGGGCCGAGAGGTTCGATTCACGCTGTTCCACTTTCGCCAACCGTCGTGCCAGTTCCTGCGTGGCCGAGACGTTTAGCATCGCAATCGCGTCGTAGTCCACGCTGCGGAAGTCCTTCACTTCCCGACCATAGACAAAGACCTGCTCGCTGTCCGGTGCAAATGCGGTGCGAAACTTTTCCGGCGTCACCTCCAAGACTTCATGAATGCCCTCTTTCATGTCACCGATCAGCCGCACCCGCTCACCTTTTTTCAGACTCGTTGACAAGGTCACCCAGCCGTTCTTGACCTTCGCCTGCCGGTAGATGTCGGGCACGACTTCCGTCAACCGGCTCACCGCCTGCGGATACACGGTTTCGACTTGTTGGGCGATGACCTTCTTCTGCTGGCCTTGGCCTTTGGCCACGGTGTCGATGTAGGAGTAGTCGGTCACTTCAATGCCGGTGAGGATGGCCAGATCGCGTGCGCCATCCGATCGCCCCGCAGTGCGCTTGATGCGCGCGTCAGAGAAGGCGATGAATCCACTGGCGGCGATCTCATTGGCGGCGTAAACGGAGACCGCGACTGGGGCGCCACCACCCGGTACGTTCCCGGTATATGCGGTATTCCCCCCGTAGCCATACACCCCAAGACTGAACGCCCCGCTGGCGCCGCCAATCTCCAGCCTGCCTCTCGTCGGCGAAGTTACGCCGATACCAACATTGCCACTGTAGGCAACCGTCATCTGGGCGGAGAACGAGGAGGCACCGGTCATTTTCCCCAGTTGAATGGAACTCCCCGAATTGGCTCCAGAATGGTAAATCGCGGTGGTCGGGCCGGTTGGTAGGAACGCTATCCCGAACCGGTCGTTGGCGGCGTAGAGAGTTTCAATCATCCCGCTGTAAGACGAGTCATTGCGGATGGTTCCGAGAATTTTAGGGCCGTCCACCCAGCCGGTAATCTTCGATCCGTCGAGGCTGGGAATCTGGCTCCCGGTCAGACCGGTCAACAAGGCCCCGCTGCCACTGAAGGAGGTCGCGGTCAGGGGACCGGCGACGTTCACGGCGCCGCCGCTGCTCGTGACCAGAGCAACGCCCGAACTGCCAACCAGCTTCCCGGCGCCAGTTGCCATGAACGCATAGGGCGACGTCACCAACCGCAATCGCGGTGCGATGTTCAGCGGGGTGGTGCCGATCGTCACCGTCAGATCGAGGAACCGGTCGGAGGCGCTCGTGCCGGTGAAGACACTGCTCAGGGCGGGACGCGGTTCACTGGCGTTCACCGAGCCTTCGCCCAGCACCACGCTGAACTGCCCCTTATCGACCGTCACCGTCTGCTTCTCCGCCCAAATCAGCGTGCCGCCGGTCTGGTCGGAGTAGATGCGAAAGACCACGTCGTAGTTGACCGGCGTGGTGGGCGCGAGCGGGGCGCCGTTGGCGTCCGCCAGGTAGCCTTGATAGGTCATGCGGTCCGGCGGGTTGGCGTCCGCCGCGCGGGCAGCCGGACGGCCCAGCCCGAAGGCCAGGGCGAGCAGCAGCACGGAGGTTAAGACCCGGCGCAAGCGCACGCCGGCCGACACGAGGAGGGGATGGGTGTTCATGATAAAGGGGCGACTGTCCAGAGCGATGGTTTTCATGGTGGGGCGGATGGGGTTCATTGGGTGGTGAGGGTGCCGATGCGATTGATGCGGTTGAGCGAGAAAGTTCCCTGCGTGGCAAAGGTGCGGGACTCCGCGCCCTTGCCCGCCAGCGTCACGGTCTCCGCGTACACGCCGGTGAAGACCTGCCCGCTGCTGGTGAGGCTGACGAAATCGTTTCCGGGCGGGGTGATCGTGAGCGTAATGACCCGGGTGATGGTGTAGGACTCGAAGCCCGGTGCCAGCGGTTGCTGGAATTTGGCGTCCAGATTGTCGTGATCCGGGTGATAGGTGTGCAGGAAGGGGTTCGAAGCGTGATCGCTGTGTTCGAGGCGGACGGTGGTGGCGAGGCTCGTACCGGCCTGCAGCGGGCCCGAAAACCGCCAGACGGTATTGGTCGGCGTCACGGGCAGATGGATCGCGCTGACGCGGCGGGCGGAGGCGAGCTTGGTGGGATCCAGCAGGCTCTCGCGGGTCGCGTTGACATAGTTGGTCCCGGGGTTGAGACCGTAATAAACGCGCTGGAGCAGAGAGGCGTTGGTGTTGTCCGTGTGTACGATTAGGCGCAAGGGCATGGAGCGCGCGACGGCCCCGAGGTTGGTGTTGCTGCCGGTGCTGACATAGGCGCCGTCGGGACCAATGAGCCGGTTGGAATCGGGGTCCACCGCGTACCCGCTGCGCCGGATGCTGCCGGTCAGCAGCCGGTCGGTCACCCCCACAAACCGGCTGCCATCGGCAACCGCGGCGATTGACCACCAGGCGAAGGGAACGGCCTCCGTACGTTCCGTCCAGTTTTCTCCTCCATCCACCGACAGGCAAATCAGGCCGTTACTCACACCCGCCGTCCGCCGCACCGCCCCCACGATCGTGAGGCCGTCCGCCGAGCACGCCACCGCAAACCACCGGCGGTTGCTCCCCGCCCCGGACCGTACCGCCCACGTCGTTCCCCCGTCGGTCGAGGTGTAAAGCGAGCCGTTGTTCACCGCCGCCGCCAGCCGCAACCCGTCCGCGGAGGACGCCAGACCGTACCACGGCAGGATTCCCAGCCCCTGCGTCCGGTTCTGCCAGGTCACCCCAAAGTCCGTTGAAACATAGATATGCCCGGCGCTCTCCGCCGCCACCAGCCGCGACCCGTCCGCCGACGAGGCCACCCGCTGCCACGCGCGCGCCGTTCCGGCCCCCGGCTGCAGCGTCCACGTCACCCCATAATCACTGGACGTGTAAACCCCACCCCCGCGGTGCACCGCCACCAACCGCGAGCCGTCGGCCGATGACGCCACCCCGACCCACCTCCGGCTGCCCGCCCCGGACTGCAGGCTCCACGTCACCCCGCCGTCCGCAGAGGTGTAAATCCCCCCAAAGGTTTCCACCGCCGCCAGCCGCAGCCCATTGGTGGACGATGCGACGTCAAACCATGCCCGGTTCACGCCCGCCGCCGGCTGCAGCGCCCAATTCGCACCCCCATCCGTTGACGTGTGGATCCCTCCCGGATTGGCCGCCGCCACCATCCGGCTGCCGTCCGCCGAGGTCGCCACCGCCAACCACGAGCGCAGCACGTTCTCCCGCGGGGTCCACGCCACGTAGGCCGGAAAATTCAACCCTCCGAGCTGGGCCTGCAAGTCGCCGTCATTGGCCGCCGCTTTCGCGTAGCTCCGCAGGTAGCTCCGCACCTGGGTGATCGCCGCCGACCCAACCCACAGACCCGCGTTGTCCGCCACCACGGCCGTCACCGGCAGATCCACCTGTTCCAAGCCCCCGGAATCGGTAAACCGCAGCAACCCTGCATACAGCGACCCCGGCGGCCCCGTCATCACCGAGCGGTTCAACCCGAACACCACGTCCAATTCCGACCCGGGCTGCCCTTGCGCCGCCAGTGTGAACGACTGCTCGCCTGTCAACACGCTGTACCCGTAGGTCAGATTGGTCGTGTTCAACGCCCCCCGCACCAGCAACGGCGGAGGATCCACGATGCCCGGTTGTCCCGCCGGCGGCGACTCCGAATCGAAGAGCCGGAGCGTCATCGTCCGCGCCGTCCCCGTGATATTGCGCAACCGCACCCGGTACGTGCCCAGTTGGTCGCCGAAATGCACCCCCGAGCCGTTCTGCAACTCCACCGTCACCGGCATGAAGTAGCGGTTGTACACGTTGCCGTTGGTCCCCGCACGCACCCAGAACGCCTCACCGCGATGGACGAGGGTGCCGCCCAGTTGCAGGGAATTAATCCGCACCGGATTGGTCGCTCCCAGCTCACCGCCGGGATAACGGAAAATCTCCGCCACGTTCCGAAACTCCGGCACCGGCGCCAGAAAGGTCTCAAAATTCGGGGCCGCCCCGGCCGGCGTCGCGAACCCGACGAAGTTCAGCCCCGAGCTGGTCCACAGAAACCGCGGCGGCACCGGCTTGCCCTGCACCAGCCAGACAAAGTCCGTGGTGTTCGTGTTGTTTACCAGATAAGCCGCGTTGCCCACCAACCGCTGCAGCGCCGAACTGGGGCCCAACGGGCGCACCCAACTGGCCCACTGGCTCCCGCTGCCCGTGGGCAACTGCGGCGACTCCACAAACTGCGCCGCCGACGCCGGCTGCCACAGCCACACTTCCTGAATCGGATTGCCACCGTCGGCCCCCACCAGCGCGTCCAGCGTCGTGTGGCTGGGATCGACATGCAGAAACACCGCGTTCCAGCCCGGCTTGAGCGTGATG
>CAZUUP010000099.1:9810-12662 GCA_964623105.1 uncultured Akkermansia sp. | reverse complement strand
TTTGTTCACGTCACGCCAAGGCCTGCCCTACTTCACCTTCTCCAGGGTCTTCAGCGTCTCGTCCAACGCGTACTTCAAGTAGTAATCCTGCGGCAGATTCACACTTTCCAGGGCAATCTCGGCCGCCTTTCGTGAATCGAAAAAGCTGCACGCCCGCACTGCCTCCAACCGGACCCTCGGGTGCTGGTCTGCCACCAGCACCGCCAGCAGTCCCAGCGGGTCTTTTACTCGATCGCGCCAGTAGCACAGCACCCGCGTTGCCGCCGCGCGGGCACGATAATCCTGCGACCGCAGCAATTGAAGCAGCAGCGCTTCGTTCGGCACGTTCATCAATTGATGCACCCACAGCGCCTCCAACCGATGATGCTCGACCTCCGCATCCGCCGGGTTCAACGCCGCCGTCCACTTCGTCAACGCCGTGAGCACTTCCCCCGCTGGACGCGCGGACAACTCGACCTTCACCCGTTGCCGCGTACGGTCCTCCGGTTCCTTCAGCAACGCCAGCAAGCTCTCCACCGGTTCGCCCGCAATTCTCGCCGGCTTGAGCAACGGCAATCCCGGATACGTGATGCGGTAGATGCGCCCATGCGTCTTGTCCCGTAACGGATCGCGGATCGAATACTGCATGTGCCCGATTAGCGGTTCATGCCAATCGACGATATACAGCGCGCCATCCGGCCCGAACTCCATGTCCACCGGACGGAAATTCCGATCCTCGGACAACAGCAGCGGCTCAATTTCCGTCCCCACGAAACCCGAGTCCTTCTCTGTCACCTTGTGCTGCAGCACCCCCTGCACGCCGATGACATTGTTCAGCAGGTAGTTGCCCTGCGCCGCCGCCGGGAAATGCCGGCTCGCCACGAACTCGCATCCCGAAGTCGGGCGGACCCGCATCTTGATCCACTCCTCCATCTTCGGATGCTTGGCCGGATAGATCGTGCGCCCGGAGAACGCCGTGCCGAAGAAGTTCCCGCCCGGCGAAGCGTCGGCAATGAAGGTTTGGCCCCAGCGATCAAACGCGATGCCCCACGGATTCGCAAAGCCGTAGCTGATGAACGTGTCGAACTTCCACGTCAACGGCTCGAAGCGATACACGCCCGCGTTGTGATTCCGCACCGGACCGTACGGCGTCTCGACCTGCGTGTAAAAAAACGTTCCCTCCTGGAAATACAGGTCCCCGCCCGGTCCCAGGGTGAATGCGCTGATTGCATGATGCGAGTCCGCCGAATCAAAACCATGCAGCACGCGCTCGAAGACGTCCGCGCGATCGTCGCCATCCGTGTCGTTGAGAAACAACAGGTCCGGCTGGCCCGCCACCAGGACGCCGCCCCGGAAAAACTCCAACCCCGTCGGCACATGCAGCCCGCGTGCGAATATCGTCGCCTTGTCTGCGCGCCCGTCGCCGTCCGTGTCCGCAAGGATCACCACCTTGTCATCCGGCCCCGAGCGCCCCGCCGCACTGCGGTCCCGCAGCGGCTGATACTGTGGATAGCTCGCCATGGTCACGACCCACAGGCGCCCGCGCGTGTCGAACGCCATCTGCACGGCGTTGGCGATCTCTGGGAACTGCTCCTCCGAGGCGAAACAATTCGCCGCATAACCCGGCGCGAGCTTGAAGCCCTTCACCGCTTCGGCGCTTGAAAGATATTTGAGCTCGCCCGCCTCCGCGCTCTTGCTCGTCAACCCCTGCGCCGCCACGCCCTTGGCCGTCGTCTTGTTCACCCGGTTCGCGCCGAAGAATGTCTTCACCGGCAGTACCGCCGGAGCATTGCTGTCATCAATCTCCGCCGGCACCGTCCCGCCCTGCGCCACCTTCCACACCCGCGCATCACGGTTGGCCACCATCACGTCCAGCATCTGCCGCTCGCGTTCCATCACGTCCGCATTGGTCTGCTCGCCGTCGGCAAACTTCAGCTTCGATCGCCCGCCGTAGATGTAAAACCCGTTCACCGCGCGGTACCGGTGGAACCATTGCGCGTTCTTCTCATTGATCTCCTCGCGCAAAGCCTTGGAAAACTCCACGGCCGTCCCCGCCACCCCAAACAGACTCTCATCCAGCAACCGACCCACCGCGCGATGCCCCTCGGCGTTCAGATGCACTCCGTTGATCGTAAACCTCGCCGCGCCACCCGCGGTGAACAGCTTCAACGTCGGGGTGAACAAATCCACGAACGCCACCTTTCGTGCCGTCGCGACTTCCCCCAGTGCCGCCGTGTACAACTTCAAGTTCGCATTGTTCGCCGCTCCGTCCGGCAAATTCGGATCCCGCAGGTTCTCGTGCGCTATCGGGGAAACCAGCACGACCTTCGGCGCGCCCTTGCCGCTGTAGTTTTGCTTCGCCGTGTGCGCCAGAAAACCCTCCACATCCGCCTTGAATCTCCCCACGCCCGCCGCTCCCGCGAACGACTCGTTAAACCCGAAAAAAGCCAGCACCACCGTCGCCCCGCTGTGGGTGAGATGCGCGTCCGGGGTTCCGAAGTTCCGCGACCGCGGGCGTGAACGCAGCAGTTTGTCCCCGGCCGAATAGGATGGCTCGGTGATTGTCAGTTCCGTCTTGACGTCCACCTCGTCGGCCGACCAGCCCAGATTCCGCACGACCAGCCGGTGCTGCGGAAAACGCTGGTGCAACAGCGTCTCCCAATGCCCGTCATGCTGCATCCGCTCGGCCAGCGCGTTGCCAATCAGCGCGACATGATCGCCCGGTTGCAACTCCAGCACCGCCCCCGCGGCGTCACCCGGCAGCCCAAACACCAGCAGCAACGCCGCCGCTCCGCCAATAAATCGCTTCAATTGCATAATTCCGGTAAGCCAAGGTTCATCAACCCGCAAAAAATCGTGATTGCTCAACACTT
>CAZUUP010000099.1:6212-9710 GCA_964623105.1 uncultured Akkermansia sp. | reverse complement strand
ATTCCGGTAAGCCAAGGTTCATCAACCCGCAAAAAATCGTGATTGCTCAACACTTGAAACAAACTTCCGCACTCTTGCAAGCACGCCGGCCAAATCCGGCCGGTCGCCGCCCGCCAATCCCACCAACGAAAAGGCCGGCGAACCCGTAGGTTCACCGGCCCCAAAACGGGCCGCACCCGCTTCCAGCCATTTCCGGAAGTCCGCCGCGGCTATTTGCCGGCGCCAGCCGCAGTCTTCCGGCCATCCACTTTGCCCTTCACATCGACCTTCTCGCCGCCGCTCAACCGGGCGACTTCGTCACTCAGGCGCGCCGCAATCATCCCGCTGGTATCGCAGCCGGCGGAGATCTTTACCACCTGGCCACCCTTCGCGATCAGGAAATTGCTCGGCATGGTCTTGGCGCCAAAAACCTTCCAACTGTCACCCTTCGGATCCACCGCGTAGAGCATGTTCAGCTTCTTCTCCTTCACATATCCCTCGACCTTCATGTCGGGTTCCTTGAACACCGCCAGACTGGTCAGACCGAGATCTTTGTATGCCGCATGCAATTCTTGAAAATATGGCAGTTCCTTGTCGCAACCGAGGCAACCACAGGTCAAGCGCACCAGCACCGGCCCCTTGGCAGTCAGTTCGGCAAGATCGATCACCTTCCCGTTGGCATCCTTGATCTTGAAATCCGGCGCCGGCTTGCCGACCACCGCACCGGCGGTTGCGACCGGTTTGACGGCCTCCGCCGCCGAAAGCCCCGCCGGCAGAACCAACAGGCCCGAAAGTGAAAGGAGAAGGATTTTGTTGCGCATAGTGATGTGTTTAAAGGTCTCGTGAACCCACAATCGACGCCAGCCACGGTCACAACCTTCAGCCAAATCCTGGGCGGTGCTACGCAGCCTCGAATCCCCGACTGGGCCTTCCTGATGCCGTCCGCCGTCCCGGCGAGGACACGCTCAGACCTTGGCCAGCGTGTGAGTCAGATACGGCAGAAGCTGCTTCTTCCGCGAAACCACCCCGGGCATCTCGTAAATCCCATCCTCCAGCTTTGGATAATCGACCTCCCGCGTAAACTCCTCCGGACCGCTCACCAGCAACAGCGAGGTCTGCATCACCACATCCGTCACCAGCAGCGTGGACATGTAGTAAGATCGCGCCCGCCGGTAATGATTCAGCGCGTCAAACACCTCCTGCTTGCGCTTCCAAAACTGGTCAAAACCGATCTCCTCGATCTGTGCCACGCTGAACTTCCGCGACCCTTCCTCATACTCCTTGCAATCCGTTGTGATCGCCTGCGGGGCCGGTTTCGACGTCAGCAGCGAACCGGACGCAAAAAGCTTGTCGGTGAACTCGGCGGCGTTCACCCCGGCGATGCGTTCGAGTTTTTCCAAAATCTCCGCATCCCGCTGGGTGGTCGTGGGCGAGGTCAGATTCAGGGTGTCGGAAACCAGTCCCGCCAGCAGCAACCCCGCGATGCTCGGCGGCAGCGCGACCCCGTAGCGGAAAAAACAGTCCGCCACGATCGTGCTCGTCGAGCCCACCGGCTCATTCCGGAACAGAATCGGCCGCGGCGTCGCCAGCGAACCGATGCGGTGATGATCAATGATCTCGATGATCTCCACCAACTCCGCGCCGGTCACCGCCTGGGACAGTTCGTTGTGATCCACCAGGATGAGCTGCCGGTTCACCGGCTTGAGCAGATCCGACTTCGCGAGAATGCCCACCACCCGCCGGTCGTCGTCCACGATCGGAAACGCCGAAAACTGCGACTGCGCCGCCAGTCGCTGGATCGAGCCGATCGTCTCGTCCTCGTGAAACGTCAGGTATTTTTCATTCAGCACATGATCCACCGTCACCGCCGCCCGGGCGAGCATCGCGGTCGTCGCCGTGTCGTGCGGACACTGGATCAGACTCACCTCGTTGCGTTTGGCCGCCGTGAAAACCTCCGGCTCGATCGGCATGCCCCCGGTGACCACCAGTATCCGCACCCGGCCGTAAATGGCCCGCATCTGGATGTCCCGCCGGTCCCCCACCACCACCACCAGCTTCTCCGGCGGATAATTGGTCAGCCGTTTGCCGAATGATTCCTCGCTCATCGCGCCGATCATCAGGATCAGATCGCTCTCCTCCTTCTCCGCCTCGATGCCAAACAGCATCGTCCCGCCAAGCGTCCGCGCCAGCCGCCGCACCGAGGAGACAATCCGCCGCGAATCAAACACCCGCGAACTCGACGAGAAGAAAAACTTGCTGATCTTGAACAGCGAGATCAACCCGCGGCACGTCCGGTCCGCGTTCAACACCGGCATCACCCGGATCGCCCGCTCGTCCATCAACTCCAGCGCCTCGGCCACCGTCCGCTCCACCGTCACGCTCACCACCCGCGTTTGCATCACGTCCCGCACCTTCGGCGACACATCCGGCACAAAGCGCGGCGCCGGTACGCCAAACGTCCGCAACACAAAATCAATCCGGTCGTTCGTGTCCCCGCACCGCGCCGCCACGGCATTCTCCATGCCCGTGCGCCGCTTGAACTCCGCGTAGCCAATCGCCGAACAGATTGCGTCCGTATCCGGGTTCCGATGCCCGATGACAAAAATTTCACTCATGCTGCCCTGACCAAATCGTGTGATTGCTTCCCGATCCCGGCGTGCCGCCCGTGCCGCATTTTTTGACTCTAGGAGCAATTGACGGCGGTGCAATCCGAAAGCCTTGCCCCGGACAAACCGCTCACCTTACATTGCCCCCCGTGTCGAGCTACGTCATGGCTGTCGCCAATCAAAAGGGCGGGGTGGGCAAAACCACCACGTCCGTCAACCTCTCCGCCTGTCTCGCCGCCCTCGGCCAACGCGTCCTCCTCGTGGACGTCGATCCGCAGGCCAACGCCACCAGCGGCGTCGGCCTGGACAAAACCCCCGGCGCCAGCGCCTACCGCCCCCTGCTCGGCGAAGGCACGCTGCTCGAAAAGGTCCAGGCCACCGCCTTTGACCGCCTCCACATCATCCCCAGCGAAGTCGATCTCTGCGGCGTGGAAGTCGAGCTTGCCCGTGGCGACAACCACCTGCTCCGCCTGCGTGCCGCCCTTGAGCCCGTTCGCGCCAGCAACCAGTTCGACTTCATCATCCTCGACTGCCCGCCCTCCCTCGGCGTGCTCACCTTGAATTGCTTTGCGGCCGTGGACTGGCTGCTGGTCCCGCTCCAGTGCGAGTATTACGCGCTCGAAGGCGTCTCGATGCTTACCCGCATCCTCGCCCAGTTGCGCGACTCCGGCGTCAACCCGGGCCTCGAACTCCTCGGCATCATCATGACCATGTTCGACAGCCGCACCAATCTTTCCAACCAGGTCGTCGGCGAAGTCCGCCAGCACTTCGGCACCAAGGTGTTCGACACCGTCATCCCCCGCACCACCCGCCTCGCCGAAGCCCCCAGCTTCGGCAAACCCATCATTTACTACGACAAATACAGCGCCGGAGCCTCCGCCTACGAAGTCCTGGCCGAGGAACTGATGCAGCG
>CAZUUP010000099.1:0-6112 GCA_964623105.1 uncultured Akkermansia sp. | reverse complement strand
GTCGCCTCCGCAAACCCGAGGCCGACGATCTCGGCAAACGACCGGCCCCGCACCACATATTCCTCGAGAATCGCATCCAATTCCTCGTAGGGCGGCAGCGAATCCTGATCCGTCTGGTTTGGCCGCAGCTCGGCCGAGGGCGGCTTGGTGATCGAGGGTGTCGGGATAATCTCGCGCTCGCGATTGATCCAGTGCGAGAGCCGGTAAATCATCGTTTTCGGCACATCGCTGATCACCGCCAACCCGCCGCACATGTCCCCGTAGAGCGTGCAATAACCCACGGCCAGTTCGCTCTTGTTGCCGGTGGTCAGCAGCAGCGAGCCGAACTTGTTCGACATCGCCATCAACGTCACCCCGCGCAAACGCGCCTGCATGTTCTCCTCGGTGGTGTCCTCGGCCAGTCCGGCAAAGATCGGCCCCATCTGCGCCCGGACCGCCTCAAACATCGGCTGGATCGACACCACGTCGTAGCGAATTCCCAGATTCGCGGCCAGAATCCGTGCGTCATCCAGGCTCCCTTGCGACGAAAACTGCGACGGCAGCGAAACTCCCCGCACGTTTTCGCGCCCCAGCGCCTCCGCCGCGAGGACGGCGGTCACGGCTGAATCGATGCCGCCGCTCAACCCGAGCACCGCCGATTTGAAACCGCACTTGTGCAGGTAATCCCGCAGTCCCAGCACCAGCGCCCCGTAGATCTGCTCCTCAGCGCAAACCGCGGTCGCCGCGATCGGCGCCGCCGTCTCCGTGTCCACCACGACAAAATCCTCGGCAAACTGCGCGCCCCGCGCGATCAACTCCCCGCGGCCGTTGAACGCCAGGCTGTTCCCGTCGAAAACCAACTCGTCGTTGCCGCCCACCAGGTTGCAATACACCACCGGCCTCCCCGCCTTCGCCGCCAGACTCGACAACATGGCAAACCGCGTCGCGTCCTTGCCGATGTGCCACGGTGAGGCCGAAATGTTGCAAACCATCTCCGCACCAGCGGCCACCAAGTCCATGGCCGGATTGCGCCGGTACCGCCGTTCGCGCCAGAAGTCCTCGTCGTTCCAGACATCCTCGCAAATCGTCAATCCTACCGTCCGCCCCCCGACCGTCACCACCGGATTCTCCGTGGCCGGCTCGAAGTAACGATCCTCGTCAAACACATCATAGGTCGGCAGCAACGTCTTGGCGCGCACCGCCTGAATCCGCCCGTGCCGCAACAGTGCCACCGCGTTGGTCGCCTCGCGTCCGGGGCGCCGGTCGTTGCGCCCCACAAATCCCACCAGCAACGCCGTTGCTTCCGTCTGTTCTGCCAGCCTTTCCAACGCCGCCAGGTTGGCCGGAATGAAACTGTTCTTGAGCAGCAAATCCCGGGGCGGATAGCCCACCAGGCCCAGCTCCGGCGTCAACACCATCGCCACTCCCGCCGCCGACCCGCGACGGTAGGCGTCCAGAATCTTCCGTTCGTTGCCCGGGATGTCCCCCACCGTGGTATTGATCTGTGCCAGCGCAAGCTTCATCGCCCCGAGGATAAGCCGAAAATCAAGGGAGAGGGAAATAAATCAGTGCGCCAGCGGCACAACCCCGTCGCGCCTGACTCGGTGCCAACGGCGGCGGCAGCGGGGCGATTTCGGGAAATGGAAAATGCCGGCGAACGGGGTTCGCCGGCATTTTCGTGCTGGGTTCCGCGGATCACGCGGAGGGGGAAATCAGGAGCAACCGAGGCTTTCGCCGCAGTTGTTGCATTTGTAGCACGCGCCGTTGCGGACGGTGTGGCTGCCGCAGTTGGGGCAGAGCGGCGCGTCGGCCTGATTGACGAAGAGTTGCGCCTTGTCGGTCGCCACGCTGCCCGTGCGCGGGGCGGCCAGGGGGATGGCGTCGGCATCCTCGCGCCGGGGAAGTTCGGTCACGGGGCGATTGACGGCCTCCCGGAGGACCTTCTGGAGGTCCGGCGTGTTGAACTCCTGCTGGCTGGTCAATGGCTGGTTCTTTTCGCGGTAGCCGGGCAGGAACTGGAACGCCAGCCAGCGGAAGACGTAGTCGATGATGCTGGAGGCCTGACGGATGTCCGGGTTCTTGGTGAAGCCGCTGGGTTCGAAGCGCTGGTGGCTGAACTTGCGGACGAGGGCGTCAAGCGGGACGCCGTATTGAAGGGACATGCTGGTGAGGGTCGCCACGGCATCCATAAGGCCGCCGATGGTGGAACCTTCCTTGGACATGGTGATGAACAGTTCGCCGGGGAACCCGTTCTCGAAGAGTCCGACGGTGAGGTAGCCTTCGTGCCCGGCAATGTCGAACTTGTGGGTGACCGCGTGGCGGGTGTCCGGCAGGCGGCGGCGCGAGGGTTGGTCAACCTCCTGCCGCAACTGGGCGATGAAGGATTCGAGTTCGGTGATGCGTTTCTGGAGCGAATCGGTCGATTCGGCGGTGGCTTTGGCGGATTTGTCGCCGCCCTCGTTGGTCTTCTTGGTGTTCAGCGGCTGGGAGCGCTTGGAACCGTCGCGATAGATGGCCACGCACTTGAGCCCCATGCGCCACGCCTGGACGTAGGCGTCGCGGATGTCGGCGACGGTGGCGTTGTTGGGGAGGTTGACGGTCTTGCTGATGGCACCGCTGATGAAGGGTTGGGTGGCGGCCATCATGCTGAGATGGGCCATGTAGTGGATGCTGCGCTGGCCCTTGAAGGCTTTGAACGCGCAATCGAAGACCTCGAGGTGCTCGGGCTTGAGACCGCTGCGGATCACGGTGCCGTCGGTTTCGGTGACGTCCTCGATGGTGTCGTGCTTCTCGATGTGCGCGATGATGGCCTCGCTCTGCTCGGCGGAGTAGCCGAGGCGCTTGAGGGCTTCGGGGACGGTCCGGTTGACGATTTTCAACATGCCGCCGCCGGCGAGAAGTTTGTATTTGACCAGGGCGATGTCGGGTTCGACGCCGGTGGTGTCGCAGTCCATGAGGAAGGCGATGGTGCCGGTGGGGGCGAGGACGGTGACCTGGGCGTTGCGGTAGCCGTGCTTCTTGCCTTTGTCGAGGGCGTGGTTCCAGACCCGGCGGGCTTCATCCTTGAGGTAGGTGAATTCGTTGCTGGGCTGGATTTCCTCGACGGCGTTGCGGTGGAGCTTGATGACGCCGAGCATGGACTCGACGTTGTCCGGGGCGACGGTCTTGGTGACGCCGGAGCAGCGGGCGTCGCGATAGCCGGCGAAGGGGCCGGTGACGGAGGCGATGTCGGCGCTTTGCTCGTAGGCGTGGCCGGTCATGATGGAGGTGATGGCGCCGGCGAGCGCGCGGCCTTCGTTGGAATCGTAGGCGAAGCCGTAGCTCATGATGAGCGAGCCGAGGTTGGCGAAGCCGAGTCCGAGGGTGCGGAAGATGTGGGAGTTTTCGGCGATTTCCTTGGTGGGATAGCTGGCGTTATCGACGAGAATCTCCTGGGCGGTGATGAAGATGCGAACGGCGGCCTTGAAGCGTTCGACATCAAACACGCCGTCCTCGCGCTTGAACTTCATGAGATTCAGGGAAGCCAGGTTGCAGGCGGTGTTGTTGATGAAGACGTATTCGCTGCACGGATTGGTGCTGTGGATGGGCTCGGTGCCCTTGCAGGTGTGCCATTTCTGGATGGCGCCGTCGTATTGCAGCCCCGGGTCGCCACAGATCCAGGTGCCCTCGGAGATTTTTTCGAGGAGCTTGGAGGCGTCCTTCTTCTGGAGCGGCTTGCCCGAGGTGGAGGCGCGGGTCCACCATTCCTTGCCTTCGACGCCGGCCTGCATGAATTCGTCGCTGACGCGGACGGAGAGGTTTTCGTTCTGGTACATCACGCTGCCGTAGGCGTCGCCGTTGTAGGAACCGTCGTAGCCCTGTTCGATGAGCGCCCAGGCCTTCTTCTCCTCCTTCTGCTTGGCGTCGATGAATTCCTCGATGTCGCCGTGCCAGTCGCGCAGGGTGTTCATCTTGGCGGCGCGGCGGGTTTTGCCGCCGGATTTCACGACGTTGGCAACCTGGTCATAGACTTTCAGGAAGCTGAGGGGGCCGCTCGGACGCCCGCCGCCACTGAGCTTCTCCTTGCTGGAGCGGATGGGGGTGAGGTCGGTGCCGGTGCCGGAGCCGTACTTGAAGAGCATGGCCTCCGAGTAGGCCAGGTGCATGATGCTTTCCATGTTGTCCTCGACGGACTGGATAAAGCAGGCGCTGCCCTGGGGATACTCGTATTGGGTCTTGGCGCGGTCGGCGACATTGCGGGTGCGGTCGTAGAACCAGGTGCCGCGGGCGGAGTTCTTCCCGATGCCGTATTGTGTGTAAAGACCGACGTTGAACCAGACCGGGGAGTTGAAAGCACCGTGCTGGTTGACGCAGAGCCAGGTGAGTTCGTCGTAAAAAATTTCACCGTCGGCCTTGGTGAAGTAGCCGTCCTTGATGCCCCAGTCGGTGATGGTCCGGGTGACGCGATGAATGAGCTGGCGGACGGAGGTTTCGCGTTCGCCGGTGTTTTGTTCGCCGTAGAAATACTTGGAGACGACGACCTTGGTGGCGAGTTGGGACCACGACTTGGGCACCTCGACGTTTTCCTGCTTGAAGATGACCTTGCCGGAATCATCGGTGATCTCGGCGGTGCGACGGTCCCACTCGATCTGGTCGAACGGCTTGGTCTTCGCGTTGCTGAACACGCGGGCGACTTGCAACGGGGCGGGTTTGGCGGACGGAGTGGCGGTCTTGGCGGAACCCTTGGCGGGGCGTTTGGAGGCGAGCATGTTGGCGGTGCTGCGTCGGTTCTGGACGGACGAGGTGGGAGGGAGCTGTTCGCGGGCGTCGATCATGGGATTTCCGAGTTAAAACTGCTGGTTGTCACGTCTCTCCTTCCGCCCACGCCACAACTGTGAAACGGGACCGAAAAAGAGCAAAAAAATCCCCGTTTGCGGTGCATCTGCCGTCTCCGACGTCTCGACGGCAACACCCCACAAATTGGGGAACGGACGCGAGGCTAGCACTATATGTTGTGGCGACAAGCAGTTTTTGCAAAAAAGTTACTCACCAAAATCAACGCCACTGAGGTCCTTGGAAATCAACGGGTTTCAGCAACTCGGTTAACAAGCCGCGCATGGTTTGTGAATAAGATTTTTGAACAAATACCCCGGGAACATCTCCAACCCCGTCGTGGATGGGTTTTGCTCGGTGCAATTCGCTGAAATGTGTCGGCTGAGTCGGCTGAAACTGGGGTTCTGACCGGCCCGGCGGCCAAGGCATGGTGCTCGTATCGTCGGACGGATGGGTGGACTACTGCGTGTCGGGGGCGTGGCACGGACCGGAAGGCGGGTATGGCGTTCCCCGGGATTCGCACGGTGTTCCTACGACCCTGTGTGTCCGGCGACCGCAGCGGCAGGCGGCGCGACTTGTGCCGTACTTGTGAACGCGCGGAAAAACTGCGGCAGTGGCGGTTCTTGACCCGTTCATCCGTTGCTACCTAGTATGCGGAATCTTTAAATGAAAAAGGCTATTTCGATTTTCGCCCTTTTGTTGCTCGGGTCTGCGGGCGGGGCGCGTGCGCAATCCGAGCTTGCCAACGGGATAGCGGTGATCGTCAACGATCAGGTCATCACCTTCAGCGACGTGCGCAACCACATCGGCCCGGCGATGGAATTGCTGCGGGAGCAATACGCGACCCGGCCGCAGATGATGGTGCAGAAGATGCAGGAGACATTGAAGGAGGGCACCGAGCAACTGGTGGAGCGCAAGCTGATCCTGAATGACTTCAAGGTGGCGGGGTACAACATCCCTGAAAATGTCATCGAGGACTCGATTCAGGACCGCATCCGGGAGCGGTTTGGCGACCGGAACAAGCTGACGCGCACGTTGCATGCGGAGGGGATGACCTACGAAGGTTTTCGGCGACAGGTGCGCGAGCAGATCATTGTCGAGGCGTTGCGGAACAAGCACGTGACCTCGGAAATCCTGATTTCGCCGCAGAAGATCGAAAACTATTACGCGCAGAATCGCGAACAGTTCAAGGTGAACGACGAAATCAAGGTGCGCATGATTGTGCTCAATGCCGCGCCGGGGACTGATCGCGTGGAAATCCGCTCACGAGCGGAGCAGATCTTGCTGCTGGCGCGGCAGGGCACGAGCTTTGGGGAAGTGG
>CAZUUP010000098.1:0-12707 GCA_964623105.1 uncultured Akkermansia sp. | reverse complement strand
CTTGAGGTTGGGGTGATTGCGATTGGCCCGGTGGGCCTCGAGGTCGTAAATCTCCGTGAACACCCGTCCCAGGCCGCCGATGTAAACCGGTTGGCGGCGCAGGCGACCGCTTTGCATCAGCAACGCCAGCAGGGCGAGAATCTCCTGGGTGCGTCCCAGGGCGAAGGTCGGGATCAACACCCCGCCCTTGCGTTTGAGCACGGCATCGATCGCATGCGTGAGCCGGTCGATTTCCGATTCGCGGGTGAACCCCGGCGCGGTCGCCCGGTTGCCGCGGGTCGTCTCCATGATCAACACGTCCGCCTTCACATCGTCAAACCGCGCACCCCGCAGGAGCGTCTGGTCACGAAAGCTCACGTCGCCCGTGTAGAACAGCGTCTCCTTGGATCCGCGCACCATGATTCCGGCCGAGCCGAGCGCGTGGCCGGCATCGTAAAACTCCAACACCGGCGAGCGGAACCCCGCCCGCGTCTTGTGATGCGCCGCCCACTCGATCTCCCGGTTGTACTTGAACCCCTGAAACCGTGCGGACTGCTCGTCCACCTCGTCGTGTGTGAACAGCGGATACTCGGGCAGATTCAACTCCTCGCGCTGCCGCGTCATCACGTTGACCGAATTGTGCAGCACCCGCTCGACGATGAAATAGCTCAGTTCCGTCATCAGTACGTGCGCCTTGGGAAACATCCGCAACGCCACCGGCAGCGAACCGACGTGGTCATGGTGGCAGTGCGACAGGGCGACGGCATCCACCTCCTGCTGCTTGATGACATCGTACAGGGGCAGGCTTTCGCGCCCGTCGTGTTTCGGATGGGTGCCCGCATCCATCAGGAGGCGGTGTCCGTCCACCTCGGCCAGCCATGCGCTGGCGCCGATGTCGGTCTTGGGATTGAGATTGATGATCCGCATATTGCCGGACCATACGGGACGCTCTGGAAGGCTACCAACTAAAACCCCGGAAAAATGCCGCCTGCCGTCAGGGGTGTGCCCGCGCCAGCATCACGAAAAGCGATCCTCGGTCCACGGATCCGCGGTGTTCGAGTACCCCCGCAACTCCCAGAATCCGAGCAGGTCGCGATCCAGAAAAACGATCTCTCGCACAAACTTGGCGCCCTTCCAGGCGTAACGCTTGGGAATGATGACGCGGGCCGGGCCGCCGTGCTCGCGCGGCAGCGGCTGGCCGTCGAGTTGATGGGCCACGAGCACATCGTCATCGAGGCATACCTCCAGCGGGTTGTTCGTCGAATATCCGTCGTAGCTCTTGAAGAACACGTGCGTCGCGCTCGGCTTCACCTGCACCAGGTCGGCCAGCGTGAAAAACGCCACCCCGCCCCACGTGACATCGTATTTGCTCCAGGTCGTCACGCAGTGAAAGTCGCTCACGTCCTGAAACTGCGGCAGCGCGGTGAACTGCGCCCAGTTCAGCGTGACGGGCTGGGCGACGTGGCCGTGAATCTTGAGTTCCCACTGGTCCAGGGGCGTCTCCGGCTGCACCCCGAGATCGAGCACCGGGAAATTGGTCACCAGACGCTGGCCCGGCGGCAGCCGGTCGCTGGAACGCACCAACGGTCCCTCCTTGCCCGCCATTTTGCGGGCCCACCGCTCTTTCCGGGCAATCAGGTCGGCATTCATCCGGGCGATACTGCCACCTCGCGCGCGGGAAAGGAAAGCCCCCGGTCGCGCGAGTCCGGACCGGCCGTCGTGATCAGACCTTCTTCCCCTTGTCGTCCGTCTGCGCCTCCGACTCGGCCGCCAGTCGGTCCATCTGCGCCTGGAAACATGCCGGGCAGATGCCGTGCGAAATGCGCGCCCCGGTGCGGTGGGTGATGTATTTCTCCACCTGATGCCAGAAGTTCTGGTCGTCCCGCACCTTCTTGCAGTAGCAGCAGATTGGCAGCAGGTCCCGCAGTTCGTTGATCTGCCGCGCCGCCTCTTCGAGTTCGCGCACCCGGCTCTCGAGCGCATTCTGCAAGCCCAGCACGCGTTCCCCGACCCGCAGCCGGGCGCGTAACTCCGCGGGGTCCACCGGTTTGAGCAGGTAATCATCCGCCCCGGACAAAAGTCCGGTGACCAGATCCGCCTTGGCGACACGCGAGGCGGTGAGGATGATGATGTATAAGGAACGTTCCGGCGCCTTCTCCCGGGCCAGCCGACACAGCTCCTGACCCGTGATTTCTGGCATCTGCCAGTCAGTCAGGACCAGTTGCGGGGCATCCGACTGCTGCAAAACCGCCCACGCTTTGCTGCCCGATTCGACCGCGACGACCTGGTAACCCCATGACGCCAGCAAGGCTTCCGTGCGTGCCCGCGTCACCGGTTCATCTTCTGCAAAAAGGATTTTCATGCGCTCGCGGCCAGGGCTTGCAGCTCCCGGCTCACCTGTTCAATTTCCGCGACCAAGGCCGGGAACAATCCGCCCGCCCCGGCAAAATCACCCGTCCGTCCCTGCTCCTCGATACGCGCCGCGTGCTCCGCGGCGGCCGCCGCGCCAAAGTTTTGCACGGAGCCCTTCAGCGTGTGCGCCGCATACACGACCCCGCGGCCGTCTTGTGCCGTCAGCGCCGTCCGCAGCTTCTCCACCAGCCCGGGCGTGCCCTCCAGAAACAGTCGGGCCATCTTGGCCAGCAAAACGTCATTGTTGTCAAGCTCGGCCAGCAGCGCCGCCCGGTTGATCCGTGGAGATGATTCGGTGTTCATGGTGTGAGGCGTCGGCGCAAGATTCGGAGCCGCCGCCGGTCGGGATAACCGTGCAAGCGCGTCGTGCAGCTCCTGCCGCCGCAACGGTTTGGAAACATAGGCATCCATTCCCCGCGCCAGGCAGTTTTCGCGGTCGCCCTTCATGGCATTGGCCGTCAGCGCGATGATCGGCACATGCCTGCCGGTCCCCCGTTCGAGTTCCCGGATCTGGGCGGTCGCCTCGAAGCCGTCCAGCTCCGGCATCTGCACATCCATCAGGATGGCGTCGGGCGTTCGCTCCCGGAACGCCGCCACGGCCTCACGACCATTTTCCGCGGTGATGACATCGTGCCCCGCCTTGCGAAGTATTTCCAAGGCCAGTTCGCGGTTCACCGCGTTGTCCTCGGCCAGCAAGATCCGCAATCCCGGGGCTGTCGCCACGGGCGCCGGCGCAGGAACCCCCGGGGCCGCAGCCACCGCCCGCCCCAGGCCGAGCAACACCGAATCCAGCAGTTCGGACTGTCCGATGGGCTTCACCAGATACTTCTGAATTCCAATCTCCCGGCAGCGCCGGATGTCGTTCGACTGGTCCGCCGAAGACAGCATCATCATCACGGCCCCCGACAGCGCCGGCCGCTTTTGCATCTCGGTCGCAAGGCTGAACCCGTCCATCTCCGGCATCATCGCATCCAGCAGCACCAGCCGGAACGGCCTCCCGGCGGCCAGCGCCAGTTCCAGTTCCTGCAACGCACTCCGGCCGTCGGCCACCGCCGTCGGCCGCAGACCCCAGTTGAGCAAGATCTCCAGCAGCACCTCCCGGTTGGTGGCATTGTCATCCACGATCAACACCGGCAGGTCGGCCAGTTCGGACAGTTCAGCCGCCTGCCGCCGCGCCACCGGATTCCGGGGCAGCTCAAGATTCGCCGTGAAATGAAACCGGCTCCCGCGCCCCGGCTCGCTCTCCACCCAGATCCGGCCGCCCATCATTGCAGTCAGCCGTGCCGATATCCCCAACCCCAGCCCCGTGCCGCCGTATTTCCGCGTGATTGAGGCATCCGCCTGTGTAAAGGCCTCGAAAATCTGCCCCTGCTTGTCCCGCGAAATGCCGATGCCCGTGTCACTGACCACGAAATGCAACTGCCGCATCTCCGGCGGCAGCGCCGGTTGCGGCGCGCACAGGCGCACTTCCAGCCCCACTTCACCCCGTTCCGTGAACTTGATCGCGTTACCCACCAGATTGATCACAATCTGCCGCAAACGCCCGACATCTCCCACCACCGCGTCGGGCACCTCGGGCAGAATTCGCAGCGAGAGTTCCAGCCCCTTCTGGTGCGCCCGCACCCCCAGCGCCTTGAAGTTGTGCGCCAGCGCATCCCGCAACGAAAACTCCTCCGGATGCAGCTCCATCTTCCCCGCCTCGATCTTCGAAAAATCCAGGATGTCGTTGATCAACCCCAGCAAATCCTCCGCCGAACTTCGCACGGTCTGCAGATAACCCCGCTGCCGCATCGTCAGTTGCGTGTCCAGCGCCAGCTCCGTCATCCCGATGATGCCATTCATCGGCGTGCGGATTTCATGGCTCATGTTCGCCAGAAAATCGCTCTTGGCCCGGTTGGCCGCCTCCGCCGCCTCCTTGGCCCGCACGATTTCCTCCTCCGACTTCTTTCTCCCCGTGATGTCCTCCACCGTTCCCACATGCCCGCTGACCTCCCCCTGCTTGGTCAGGATCGGACGCGACCGCGCATGCACATGCCGGCACTCCCCCGTCGGCCTCAGCAGCCGGAATTCAAGCGAAAACTCCGTCCGGTTCGCCGCCGACTTCCGCCACTGTTCGAAAACCCGCTCCCGGTCCTCCGGATGAATGCGCTTCACCCAGCCATCACCGCCGGCCTCCGCCATGCCCAGGTCATAAATCTCCTGCCACCGGTCATTGGTATAAACACACGCCCCCGCCGCGTCCGCTTGGAAGATCCCGATCGGAGAGGAAGCGCTCAACGAGCGGAACCTTTCCTCGCTCTGCTCCAGCGCCCGCCGCGCCTGCCGGTTCTCCAACGCCGCCTTCACCCGCAACGGAAGCACCTTCAGATACTCACGCTCCGGGTCCTTCACCAGATAGTCCGCCGCTCCCCGGCGCATCGCCTCGACCACCGTGTCCAGATCCCCCGCGCCCGTCACGAAAATCGTCGGTATCTCCGCCAGCAAATCCAGAATCTCAAACGCCCGCCCGTCCCCCAACGACACATCGGTCACCACCACATCCGGTGTCTGGGCCTTCAGGCTCTTGCGCGCCTCCGCCAGCGAACTGGCCATGGTATAATCGTACCGCAACCCCCTCTCGCGCACCCACCGCTTGAACGCCATCTGGTCAATGGCGTCATCCTCGATCAACAGCAGCCGGATGTTGCGATCCTCCCCCCCACTCATGGCGTGTTCGGCTTCTCGCTCCGGTTCCAATACTGGTCGATCACCCGCATCGTCTCCACGAACTGCTCGTAATCCACCGGCTTCACCATGTACCCCGCCACACACAGGTTGAACGACTCGATCCGGTCCCGCTCCTCCTTCGACGTCGTCAGCATGATCACCGGAATCTGCCGCAGTTTCTCATCCGTCCGCGCCACCCGCAGGAACTCGATGCCGTTCATCTTCGGCATGTTGATGTCCAGAAGGATGTAAGCCGGCCGTGGATTCCGCTCGTCCCGCAGATATGCCAGCGCCTCCTCCCCGTTGGCCACGTGCCGCACCGGATTCGTCGAGCTGATTTCCTTCATCGCCCGCCGTACCGTCATGGCGTCAATTTTGTCGTCCTCGACCAGCAGGATCAGATTGCCTTCGTTCATGTCTTTCAAGCGTATGCCAAAACCCGGGCCAAAGTCATTCGCAATTCCCACCCCCCGCCCCTCGCGCCGAAAAATCAGTAAGTGTACGTAGTGCCGCCCCTCACCGGTCTTCCACCATCCCATCAAAGCAGTTCGCCACCTCCGCCCGGTGCCCCAGTCCATCCAGCACCACCCGCGTCACATTCAGCTTCTCCTCGAGAAAACCATCCTCGTGCAATGGATCATGATGCGGCACCAGCCACCGCCGCGCCTGCGCCAGTCTTGCCAGCACACACGCGTTGGATACCGATGAATGCCCCCAGCGCACCTTCGCCGCATACTCCGCATTGGTGTACTGCGCCTCATGCACCAGCAGATCCACCCCCGTCATGAACTCCACCAACCGCCGGTGGGGAATCAACTCCTCGCTCGCCAGGTCAATCTCCCCCGGCGCCCCCAGATACCCCATCAAAAACTCATCATCACTTGCATACCCGACCGCCCGCCCACCCGCCTCCACCTTGTAGCCAATCGTCGCCTGCGGATGCTGCGTGAACTCCCACGTCACCCGCAGATCCCCCACCCGCACCGGCTCCGCCGTCAGCACCACAAACTCGATCTTCGCCCGCATGTCCTCGAACTGCACCGGAAAATAATCCCGGTCCACCTGTCCCTGGAAAATCGACTTCAAATCCTTCCCAAACCCCGACGCCCCATACACCACCACCTCGAACCCCGGAATGAACAGCGGCGCGAAAAACGGAAAACCCTGGATGTGATCCCAGTGTGTGTGGGTGATGAACAAATGCACCCGCCGCGGCCCGCCCCGCGCCAGCTTCAATCCCAGCTCCCGGATCCCCGACCCTGCGTCAATGATCAGGCTGTCCGCCCCCCGGCCCACCTCCACACACGACGTGTCACCCCCGTGCCGGACATAACCCGGACCCGACACCGGAATCGACCCCCGCGTCCCCCAAAACCGGATATACGGACGATCCTTCGGCACCGCCGGCTCATACGCCTTCCCGGGCGCCGCCGTAGCCGTCGGTCCACCTCCGTCCGGGGCCGCTTCATGCCGCAAAAACCGCTGCACCGCCTCCAGCACCTCCCCGCGCTCCACCGGCTTGGCCAGCACCGCAAACGCCCCCTCCGCCAAGGCCTGCTGCACATCCGTCTTGTAACTCCGCGCCGTGCACATGATCACCCCGATGCGCCGCGTTCGCGCCCCCGCCCGCAGGCGGCGCAACACATCGATCCCATGCAGCTTCGGCATTAACAGATCCAGGATGATGATCGCCGGCGACCACTCCGGCGCCCGCTCCAGGCAAGCCTCCCCGTCCCCCACCGTCGCCACCTCGTAACCCGCCCCCGTCAGGATGTTCTCCAACAGGCAGGCGGTCACCTGATCATCCTCGACCACCAGAATCCGCACCGGACTAGCGGCGTTCTTTTTCACAAGGTTTTCATCTTTCCCGTGTGCCAGCAGCGCGTTCCCTCGGGCTAAAACACCTCCACCACGCGCCCGATTTCCAGGAAGTAAAGCCACTTCCGCCGCACCGGTCGATCATAAATCCGCTCCAGTGCCCGTCCGTACAAACCCAGCTGCGCCTCATACGCCCGCGCCTTCGCCCGCAGCTCCCCCGCACCCACCCGGTCCGTCTTGAAATCCACCACCCGGATTTCGTCCCCCAAAATCAACGCCATATCCACCACCCCCTGCACCACCACGAACTCCCCCGCCGGCAACCCCCCGCCCGGCGCCTGCAAACCCAGCGCTGCCAGATCCTCCCCGCCCACCCGCATCGTAAACGGCAACTCCCGCTGCACCGCCCGCGGATTTCGCCGCGCCGCCTCCCCCATTTCCGATGCCCAAAAACCCGCCAACCCCTCCCAGTTCAACACCGCCAGTTCCTCCCCCCGCAGCCACCCCTCCTCCACCATCCGCGCCCCCTCCTGCCGCAACTCCTCCAAGCTCCCCGTCCGCCCCACCTCCACCAACTCCTGAAACGTATGATGCGCCGTCCCCCGCTCCGTCGCCGTCAACTCCCCGCCCGCACCGCTGCGCAAAACAAAACTCCCGCTCGCCGGCTGCGCGAAGCTCCACGGTCGCGCCTCTTCTTCCGCCTCCGCCGCCAGCCGCCGCCGTCGCAGCATCGAAACACTCGTCTTTGCCGGCTCCGTCGTAGCCGTCTCCCACCGGTACCCCGCCGTCACCCGCCGCCGCAACTCCTCCCACCCGGCCGCATTGACCCCCGCCGCCTCCATCAACACCGGCGAAACTTCCCCCGCCACCACCTCGTCCCCGTCCCCGGCATCCTCCCGATGAATCTCCCACCGCAGCAAACCATTCCCCCCGCTCCGGTCATCCGCCCAGTCCGCCTCCGCCGTCACCTGCGGCAACCACAGCCGCAACCAATCCAGGTAACACCGCGCCCCCACCACCTCCCCGTCCCCCAATTCCCGCTTCGCCGCCGCCTCCCAACGCTCCGCTTTCGCCATGCTCCCCGCCAGGATCAACCTCTCCCGCGCCCGCGTCAGCGCCACATACAACAACCGCAACTCCTCCCCCAGCAACTCCAACCGCCCCCGCTGCCGCGCCCGCCACCACGCCACGCTCGGATACGACTGCTCCCCCGCCGGCGGAATCACCCGCGGACACAACCCCATCTCCTCATCGAGCAAAATCTCCGCGTTCAAATCCTGTGTATTGAACGCCCCCCCCAGTCCCGCCACCACCACCACCGGGAACTCCAGCCCCTTGCTCCGGTGAATGCTCAACAACCGCACCGCATCCGCCGTCACCGCCAGCGCCGGCGCCGCATCCAGCTCCGCCTCCTCCTGCGCCTCGATGAACCGCAGAAACCGGTACAACCCCTGCCGCTGATACGGATCATACTGCCGCGCCAGCTCCAGCAACCGCCGCACATTCGCAACCCGCTCCGCCCCCCGCCCCCCGGCCTCCAGCAACGCCTCGTAATGCGTCTCCGCCAGCGCCGTCTCGAGACAATACGACAGCGACGTCCGCCGCATCCGCTCCCGCCACACATCGAAACGCCGCAGAAACGCATCCGCCTTCGCCCACCCGCTCCGCCCCCGCTCTGCCTCCGATCGCTGATACGCCCGCAACGCGTCCCAAAAACCGCCCCCTTGCCGCCCCAACCGCACCTCCGCCAGCTCCGCCGCCGACATCCCCACCAACGGCGAGCGCAACACCGCCAGCAACGGCAAATCCTGCAACGGATTGTCCAGCAACTGCAGCAACGACCGCAAATCGCTCACCTCCAGGCTGTCGTAAAAACCCGCCCGCGCCACCGCCAACGGCACCCCCAGCCGGTGAAACTCCTTCGCAAACGCCTCCGCCCGCGGCCCCGGCGACCGCAATAACACCGCCATGTCCCGCCACTCCACCCCGCGCTCTTCCGCTCCTTCCCCCACGCGGTATCCTGCCGCCCGCAACGCCTTCAACCGCCCCGCCACCACCCGCGCCTCCCGCTCCGTCGCCTCCAAATCCCCCCACTCCCCCTCCTCCTCGCCGCCCCCGCGCCCCGGCTTCGCCACCACCAACAACTCCACCCGCGCGCGCCCCGCATCTCCCGTGCGCCCCGCCTTCAACCGCGCATCCTCGTCATAAACCACCCCGCCCACCGACGGCCGCATCAACGCCCCAAACAGCGGATTGATGAAATCCAAAATCTCCCCGCGGCTCCGGAAATTATCTGCCAACGGCACCCGCGTCCCCGCCCGCGCATCCCCCCGCCACGCCGCCTCGTAACCCAGAAAAATCCGCGGATTCGCCAGCCGGAACCGGTAAATGCTCTGCTTCACATCCCCCACCAAAAACCGGTTCGCCCGCTCCCCCTCCCGGCTCACCGCCGCCAAAATCGCATCCTGCGCCCCATTGATGTCCTGATACTCATCCACGAACACATGCTTCAACTGGCTCCGCCACTCCGCCGCCACCCGCGTCACCCGCCCCGACTCCGGCTCCCGCAACAATCGCAACGCCAGTTGCTCCAAATCCGCAAAATCCACCCCGCCCAACTCCCGCTTCGCCCGCCCAAAACCCGCCGCAAACTCCCGCCCCAAGCTTACCAGCGCCCCCATGTGCCCCCGCACCCACTCCCAATCCTCCGCCAGCGGATCCACCCCGCCCGTACCCGGAAACAACGACCCGAGAAACTCCACCTCCTCGAACAACTTCACCAGCGGCTTCCGTAACTCCGTCTTCCGACCCTTCGGCCACTCCCCATCCGCCGCCCGGATTTCCACCAGCGCCGTCCCCCAGTCCACCGCCTCCGCCAACACCCGCGCCACCCGCTCCGCCACCGCATTCTCCCCCGGCAACCCCCGCAACAGCGGCAGCCACCGCTCCCGCAACTCCCCGCACGCCGCCCCGAGCCACGCCCGCCAGCGCCCCGGCTCCGTCTCCCCGAACATCTCCGCCTGCCCCGCCCACCAACCCTCCGGATCGGCCAGCGACTGCGCGTGCGCGTGCAACTTCACAATCAATCCCCGCACCCGCCCGTCCGCTCCCCGCCCATACGCCCGCAACAACTCCCGCACCGCCGCCGCCCGTCCATCCGTCCCCGCCAGCGCCCCCTCGAGCAACCCGTCCAGCGTCTGCTCCATCAATGGCCGCGTCTGCGCCTCATCCAGCACCACCACCTGCGGGTCAATCTCCAGCTCGTGAAAATGCTGCCGCACCAGTTGCAAACAAAACCCGTGCAACGTCCCGATCCGCGCCGTGTCCAGCAACGCAATCTGCTCATTCAACCGCGCGTCCTCCGGATTCGCCTCCCACCGCCGCACCAGCTCCCCCCGGATGCGCCCCCGCATCTCCGCCGCCGCCGCCTCGGTGAACGTCACCATCAAAATCTCCTCCAGCGAACACCCCTCCTCCAGCACCAGCCGCAAACACCGCTCCACCAGCGTCCGCGTCTTCCCCGTCCCCGCGCCCGCGACCACCAGCACATTACCCCGCGCCCCAATCGCCTCCCGCTGTGCCTTCGTAAAATCACTCATCGCGCAAAAGAAAATTAAAACCATCACCACCACCCACTAATCACTAATCACTAATCACTAATTACTAATTACTAATTACTAATTACTAATTACTAGTCACCCCCCCACTACCCGCCCGCAACACCCGATACGCATCCGTCCACGAATCAAACCGGCAGATCGCCCGATACGCGCAAAAATCACACGCCGTCTCCTTTCCAGCCCGATAGGGACGCACCCCGATCTCCCCCGCAAAAATTCCCCGCCCATGCGTCTCGAGGTGCCGCACATTTCCCGCCAGCAACTCCGCGAAATCCTCCGTCGCCAACCCATCACAACCCCGCGCATCAAAACCCCCGTCCCGCTTCAGCTTGAACCGAAACTGATCCCCCGCCACCCGGCCCGGTCGATTATCCAGCCGCCCCACCACGCTCTGGTCAAACCGCCCCAGATGTTGGAAAACCTTCCGCCGCGCCCCCGCCACCCCCGCCAGCACCTCCGCCCGCGTCGCCCCCGCCCCCGCCGAACCCCGCAACGCCACATAAAACAAGCCCGCCGCCCGCACCCCCGCCACCCCCAACACCTCCGCCAGTTTCCCCCCGCCCGCCCCACCACCGGCACTCTGCAACAACGCATTCAAATACGCCGGCAACTGCAAATCCAATCCATGCTCCAGCTGCAACGCATCGAAATTCCGCGCGCTCGACTTGTAATCAATGATCACCACCCACCCTTCGCCCTCCGCGTTCCGCGCCACATCCACCCGGTCAATCCGCCCCCGCAACACCAGCGCGCGCCCCGCCCCCAAATCCAGCCGCCACGCCGGCAGACCGCCCTCCTCCATCCCGAAACTCAACTCCACCGCCACGGGATCGAATTCATACTGCCCCATCCACTCCACCAAAACCCCGGCCAGCTTCGTCAACCCCTCGATCAAACCACGCGCCGCAAACTCACTCCGCGCCTGCGCCCGCAGCACCCCCTCGTGAAACTCCGGCAACAACTCTTCGCCAATCAACCGCACCATCCCCGCCGCCACCTCCGGACTCACGTCCCGCCACCGCTTTCCACCCGCCGCCAGCCGCCGGTGAAACCGGCTCATCACCTCATGCTGAAACTCCCCCGCCAGCCGCGAATCCACCTCGAACTCCTTGCGCTCCTCCCCCCGCAACGTTCGCCCCACCAAAAACTTGAACGGACACGCCGCAAAATCCTCCAACCGGCTAACCGACACGGACAACTCCCTCCCCAACAATCCCGCCACCAATTCCCCCGGCAACGGCGCATCCGCCAGCACCCCCCGCAAACCCCGCGCCCGTTCCAGAAACTCCCGAAACACCCCCAACCCCGCCAACTCCCTCCACCCCGTATCCCTCTCCCCCCCTCCCTCCCTCGCACCGTCCAGCTCCCGCAACACCCCCATCAACTCGCACCCATGCTCCGCCTCCCGCCAGTCCAAACCCGGCTCCCGCCGCACCAGCAGCCCCGGAAACATCCGCCCTACCTGGGCCAGGAACGGCGATGGATTCAGCGGCTTCCCGTCCCCATCCGCCAGCGCCCGCGTCAACACCAGCCGCCCGCTCGACCGCGTACATGCGATGTACCCGAAATATCGCTCATGCCCCAGCCGCTGCCGCGCACTCGGCCCCAGATACACCTCGCGCCCCTCCAGCACCAGCCGCTCCTCCTCCGTCAACAACACCCCCGCCGGCGGCGGCGCCGGAAACACCGACTCATTCAAACCCAGCACCAACGCCAGCTTCAGCTCCGGGTTTCGCGACCGGTCAATCGTCCCCACCAACACCTGATCCAGCGCCGGCGGGATCACCCCCACGCTCAAGCCCCCCAGCCCCGACTCCAGCACCGGCAGCCACTCCCGCAAACTCATCGCCTCCTCCCCAAACGCCAGCTCCACATTGTCCACCCACTCCGTCATCTGCCGCCACACCGTCCGGTGCATCGCCTCATCAATCTGAAACTTCGGATGCGCCACCTCCGCCACACTCCACCGCTCCAAGGCCGGCCCCACCCCCAGCCCCTCCCAAAATTCCCGCAACGCCTCCGCCAGCAGCCGCCCCGTCGCCCGCTCCCCCAGCCGCTCCGCCAGCCGCGCAAACCCCGGCACCAACCGCCGCCGCAACCCCTCCGCCCGCGCCGAACTCTCCGCCCCCCCCCCCCCCCCCCCCCCCCCCCCCCCCCCCCCCCCCCCCCCCC
>CAZUUP010000097.1:0-12754 GCA_964623105.1 uncultured Akkermansia sp. | reverse complement strand
CTCACGCCAGTATCCCCCGCACAATGTTTCCGCCCACGTCCGTCAGCCGGTAATCCCGCCCCGTGTTCCGATAAGTCAACCGCTCGTGGTCCAGCCCCAGTTGATGCAAAATCGTCGCGTGCAAATCCGGCAAAGACACCGGTTTCTCAACCGCGTTGTAGCCAAACTCATCCGTCGCCCCATGCACCATGCCACCCTTGATACCGCCGCCCGCCATCCACATCGTGAACCCCTTCGGATGATGATCCCGCCCTTTGCCATTCTCGGCGACCGGGGAACGTCCGAACTCCCCGCCCCAGATCACCAGCGTCGTGTCCAGCAACCCGGTGGCCTTGAGATCCTTCAACAAAGCCGCGATCGGCTGGTCGGTCTCGGCGCAATGCAAATCATGGTTCCGCTTCAAATCATCGTGCGCATCCCACGCCTTCGGCCCCTCATTGCCGCCGCTGTAGAGCTGCACAAAACGCACCCCGCGCTCCACCAACCGCCGCGCGAGCAGGCAATTCCGCCCGAAATGCCGCGTCACCGGCTGATCCAGTCCGTAGAGCTTGCGGACGGACTCCGGCTCGCGCGCGACATCCACGCACTCGGCCGCGCTCATCTGCATGCGAAACGCCAGTTCGTACGCCGCCACCCGTGCAGCCAGACTGCTCTCGGCGGGATTCGCCGCCGCGTACTCCTCGTTCCATTGCCGCAGCAAATCCAGCCGCGCCCGCTGCTGTCCAGTGGAGACGCCCGCCGGCGGCGTGAGATACGCGATGGGATCGCCACTCGATCGGAACGGCACCCCCTGAAACGCCGCGGGCATGAAACCGTTCGACCAGTTCAACGCCCCGTTCACCGGCGCGCCCTGATGATCCAGCAGCACCACATACGACGGCAGATTCTCGCTCTCCGAGCCCAGGCCGTAAGTCACCCATGAACCCATGCTCGGACGTCCGGCCTGCGTAAAACCGCTGTTCATCTGGAACAGCGCGGGACCATGGTTGTTGCTCTCCGCGTGTACCGAGCGGATGACGCACAAGTCGTCCGCGTGCCGCGCCAGATTCGGAAACACCTCGGCCATCTCGATCCCCGCCGCACCGTGTTTGGCGAACTGGTAGTAACTCTTCATCGCCACATTCTGCGTCTTGCGCCCCATGAAGGCGTCCTCGGGCTTCCACACCGGGATGGCACGTCCGTGCCACTTCTCCAGCTCCGGCTTGGGATCAAACAAGTCCACATGACTCGGCCCGCCATACATGAACAGGAAGATCACCGCCTTGGCGCGCGGCGCAAAATGCGGTGGCCGCACCGCCAGCGGATTCGCAGGTGCGGCGGCGAGCGCGCCATCGGCGTGCAACATCGCGTTCAGCGCCAGCGCGCCGAAACCGCCGCCGCTCAGTTGCAACATTCGTCTGCGGGTCACGGGTGGCATGGAAAACCTTTTGTTTTGCGCAGACGAGAATTCGACACCCAAAGGTTCGCCAACGCGCCATCCCTCACCCCTGACCCCTTCCGCTCGGAGAGGAAGAAACGGCAACCGCGCTGGCGCACAGCCGACCTGCGTGGACTCACGAAGCTAGTCCGTGACTGTCCCCTCTCCCAGCGGGAGAGAATTCCCCGAACCAACGTTCGCGCTTTGAACCCACGAACCTCGATGCGCCTCCTCTCCCGGCCTTCGGCCACCCTCTCCTCCATTCGGAATGGAGGAGAGGGATGGGGAGAGGAGGTGCTCCGGTTCATGGGGAGGATTAGAGTGAGGGAGAACAGCTCGAATTTCACAAGTGCGTGCGGATGCGTCACTCCACGTAAACAAACTCACTGCTGTTGAAAAGCACGTGCGCGAGATCGGTGAATGCGCGGTGGCGGGGGGTGACAGCCGGGTTCGCCTCCCCCGCATAGCCGGTCTCCCGCGCCATGACGAAGGCCATCGCTTGCTTCAGTCGCTCCCCGGTCGGCAATCGGGAAAATGCCAGAAGGTGCATCCGCTCGACGACCCGCCCCAACTCCGCCCCCGCCTCTGCGGACGCCCGCCGCGCCAGAAACCCCGCCTGATCCTCGACAAACTCGTCATTCATCAGCACCAGCGCCTGCGTCGGCACCACGCTCTGCAACCGCTCCGCGCAACTGTCCGTCGTCGTCGGCGCATCAAAAAGTTCCATCATCGGCATCAGCAACTGCCGCTTCACATAAATGTACACACTCCGCCGCCACTGCTCCGGGCCTTCCCGCGTTAACGCCGGCCACTTGTTCCGCTGGCTCGCCGTGAGCAAATCGGCGCGGATGCGCGGCTTGATCCCCGGCCCGCCCGCCTGCGGATTCAGCTTCCCGCTCACCGCCAGGATGCTGTCCCGCAAAGCCTCGGCCTCGAGCCGCTGGCGGTTCGCGCGCCACAGCAGCGTGTTGTCAGGGTCGGTCGCAATCGCGGTTTCAAACTCGGCCGCCGCAACCCGCGACGCCTGCCGGTAGGTCGCCGACATCAGGATCAACTTGTGAACCGGCTTCCAGCGCCCGCCCTCCGCAATCAGCCGGCCGGCCAGGAAATCCAGCAACTCCGGGTGCGTCGGCCGCGCGCCGTTGAATCCAAAGTTGCTCGCCGTCGCCACCAGGCCGCGCCCGAAATGATGCTGCCAGATGCGGTTCGCCAGCACCCGCCACGTCAACGGGTTCTCGCGCGACCCCAGCCATTCCGCCAGCGTTCGGCGGCGCCCCGACGACTTCGCCCCCGCCTCCGGCTCCGGGAACCGCAACGGGCCTGCCGTCAACACCAGCGGTGCGGACGGCCTCACCTCCGGCCCCTTGTTCTGCAAACTCCCCCGCCGCAACAGATGCGTCGCCGGCACCTTCGCCGACGTCTCGACGAGCGCCTGAAACTTCACCGCCTCCTTCGCCCGCGCCTTGTCGTCGCTTTCCTTCGGCACCCCACGCTTCTGCGTGCCGTTGAAAACCGCCAGCAGGCTGTAGTAATCCGCGCTCGTGATCGGATCGAACTTGTGATCATGGCAGCGGGCGCAACCGACCGTTAGCCCCAGGAACACCGTCGCCGTCGTCGAGATCACATCGTCCAGCTCGTCCAGGCGATACTGCTCCTTGTTGTTCCCCATGTTGTCGTCATTGCTCGGACCATTCCGGCAAAATCCCGTGGCCACCACCGTCTCCTCATCCGCGCCGGACACCTCATCGCCCGCGAGTTGCTCGGCAATGAACCGCGCGTACGGCTTGTCCTCATTGAAACTGCGAATGACATAGTCGCGGTACCGCCACGCGTGCGGCCGGTCCAGGTCGTTGTGAAAACCGCTGCTGTCCGCATACCGCGCCAGATCCAGCCAGTGCCGCCCCCAACGCTCGCCATAGTGGGAACTAGCCAGCAAACGGTCCACCACCCGCTCCCACGCCCCCGGCGACGCGTCCGCCACAAACGCCTCGACCTCCTCCGGCGTCGGCGGCAGGCCGGTCAGGTCCACCGTCACGCGCCGGATCAGCGTCCGCCGGTCCGCCTCGGGTGCGGGCCGCAATCCCCTTGCCTCCAACGCCGCCAGAACAAATCGGTCCACCTCGGTCTGCGCCCACGCCCCATTTTTGACCGCCGGCGGCACCGGCTTCCGCAACGGCTGGAACGCCCAATGTTTGCGCCCCGCCTCGAGCGACGGTGTCGCCGCACGCACCGACACCACCCCCGCCAGCAGGCAACCCACCGCCACTCGTAGTATGAAATGCAACGTGCTCACGGGACTCTCATCATGCTGATTGCGAAGCCCTCACCGCGCAAGACCGACTTCGCGCTCTGGCGCATCCCCGGAACTGTTGCAAAATTCCCGGATGGCACGCGAACGTCCCCGTCCCCTTGGAGTGCGCGCCGAGTGGGGTATGCAAAAACCGCACGGACATTCCGACCTCTGAACGACCTGCGCGGCATCAACCATTCCGGCGCCCCGGCGCGAGGCGCTCGTTGTTCCTCCATCGACTTCGAGATACACCAAAGCCCGGTTTCTACCCGAAATTCCCTTGCGAAAATCCGTCGCCTGAACCACTCTCCCCTCCATCAACATCAGTAACCTCCGGTTCGGTGTTCAGCTCTTTGAGAACGGCAGTTTCCAATTTTTAACCCTGCCATGTTCGTGCATTGCAACAAAATCCTTGAACCGTATTTAATCAACAAGGGGCCTTGACTACATAGGTGGCCGACAGGCCTTGACTGGAAGTCGAAAGCCACTGTTTGGGACCCACCTGTTCGAACCGCAGTTCACAGGACCTGTTTACACACGGCATTGCGGCGGGGTTAATCCTTTCCCGTTCTCCATTCACGCTCGCCGGTTACCCGGCGAGCGTTTTCCTTTTGCCCCCCAGACCCGCGCGCCCTAACTTTCCCCCACATGGCACAGGACGAACTGTTCGGCGCACCGCCCCCCGCAGAAACCCACCCCGAACCGTCCGCCCCACCCGCCCCCGCTCCGCTGGCCGCCCGCATGCGCCCCCGCAACCTTGCCGAATACACCGGCCAGGCCCACATCCTCGGCCCCGGCCAACTCCTCCGCCGCGCCATCGAGGCCGACCGCATCCAGTCCGTCATCTTCTACGGCCCGCCCGGAACCGGCAAAACCTCCCTCGCCCAAATCATCGCCAATCACACCCGCTGCCGCTTCGAACGCCTCAGCGGCGTCGAATCCAACGTCGCCGACATGCGCCGCGTCCTCTCCGGCGCCGCCCACCGCCGCGAAAACACCGGCCAACCCACCCTCCTTTTCATCGACGAAATCCACCGCTTCAATAAATCCCAGCAGGACGTCCTCCTTCCCGATGTCGAAAGCGGCGTCATCCGCCTCGTCGGTGCCACCACCCACAATCCCTTCTTCTTCGTCAATTCCCCCCTGGTCTCCCGTTCCCAGGTCTTCGAACTCCAACCCCTCTCCGAAACCGACCTCCTCGCCCTCCTCCATCGCGCCCTCCGCGACGACTCCCGCGGCCTCGGCCACCTCAAGATTCGCGCTGACGACGACGCCCTTCGTCACCTCGCCCGCGTCGCCGACGGCGACGCCCGCAAAGCCCTTAACTCCCTCGAAATCGCCGCCCTCACCACCACCGTCTCCCCCGACGGATTCATCCACGTCACCCTTTCCGTCGCCGAACAATGCATCCAGAAGAAAGCCATCGTTTACGACGGTGATGGCGACGCCCACTACGACACCATCTCCGCTTTCATCAAGTCCATCCGCGGCAGCGACCCCGACGCCGCCCTTTACTGGCTCGCCAAAATGATCCACGCCGGCGAAGACCCCCGCTTCATCACCCGCCGCATCCTCATCTCCGCCGCCGAGGATGTCGGCCTCGCCGACCCCATGGCCCTTGTCCTCGCCCAGGCCGCCCACCAATCCGCCGAGTCCATCGGTTGGCCCGAAGCCCGCATCCCCATCGCCGAGGCCACCATCTACCTCGCCACCGCCAACAAGAGCAACTCCGCCTACACCGCCATCGACGCCGCCCTCGCCGACATCCGCTCCGGCCGCACCCTTCCCGTCCCCAACCACCTCCGTGACGGCCACTACCCCGGCTCCCAACGCCTCGGCCACGGTCAGGGCTACCAATACTCCCACGACCACCCCGGCCACTTCGTCCCGCAAGACTACCTCGGCGCACCCCGCCGCTACTACGAACCCACCGAACAAGGCGTCGAAAAGAAAATCAAAGAACGCCTCGACCGCTGGCGCGCCCTCACCGCCCAAAATCCTCCCCCGCCCGCCGCGCCATGAAACCCGCCCCACCCTCCCCCAAACAAATCTGGCGCGCCCGCCTCCGCCAGGAACTCGACCAACATCCCCTCGCCGAACGCCACCACGACTCCACCCGCCTCCGCCAACTCCTCGCCCAATCCACCCCCTGGCAATCCGCCCGCTCCCTGCTCCTCTACACCCCCCGACCCGACGAACCCGACCTCACCCCGCTCGCCCTCACCGCCCTCGCCGACGGCAAACAAATCGCCCTCCCCCGCTACCGCCCCGCCGACGACACCTACGAGACTGCCCTCATCTCCCACTGGTCACGCGACCTCCTCCCCGGCCACTACGGACTTCTCGAACCCTCTCCCGCCTGTCCCATCATTCCACTTAACCAACTGGACTTGCTCCTCATCCCTGCGGTAGCCTTCGACGTTCTTGGGCGACGTTTGGGGCGCGGCAAAGGCTATTACGACCGCCTCCTCGACCACACCCATGCCGCCCGCTGCGGCGTGGCCTTCGACTGGCAGGTCGTTCAGCAACTGCCGGCCGAACCGCACGATGCACCGATGAACTACCTGGCAACACCGACCCGATGGCTCGCCTTCCAATCACCGCCTGACCCCCGCCCATAATGCTTCTGGCCGAACTCCCACCCCTGCAAGCCCTCGCCCTCCTCGGCGCCGGCGCCCTCGGAGCCACCCTCCTCCTCCGCTGGATCGACCGCTCCCGGCAGGGCGCCCTCGCCACCCAATCCCGCCAAATCATTGAAAACGGCAAACGCGAAGCCGACGCCCTCCTTCGCGAAGCCCGCCTCCAGGCCAGCGAGGAAGCCCTCCGCCAGCGCGAACAGGCCGAAAAAATCCTGAACGCCCGCCAACTCGAAATCCAGGCCCAGGAACAACGCGTCAACCACCGCGAATCCCTCGTCACCCAGCAACTCGAAAACCTCGCCCGTCAGGAAAAAAACCTCCGCGACCTGCAAGCCGACCTCGACCGGCAAAAACACAACCTCGCCCTCCAGCAGGAAGAAATCACCCACCTCCTCAAAACCCGCCGCGAAGAACTCCAAAAAATTTCCCACCTCACCGAATCCGAGGCCCGCGCCTTCCTCATGAAAGACGTCGAGCGCGAATGCCACCGCGACGCCAACGATCTCGCCCGCCACATCCTCGAACAGGCCAAACAAAACGCCGAACAACAGGCCCGCCGCATCGTCTCCCTCGCCATCCAGCGCTACGCCGGCGCCCACACCTGCGAAACCACCACCGCCACCATCGCCCTCTCCGGCGACGAGATCAAAGGCCGCATCATCGGCCGCGAAGGCCGCAACATCCGCGCCTTCGAATCCGCCACCGGCATCACCGTCCTCATTGACGACACCCCCAACGCCGTCGTCCTCTCCGGCTTCGACCCCGTCCGTCGCGAAGTCGCCCGCGAAGCCATGGAACGCCTCATCCTCGACGGCCGCATCCATCCCACCCGCATCGAGGAGGTCGTCGCCAAAGTCACCGAGGAAATGGACGACCGCATCGTCAAGGCCGGCGAGGAAGCCATCTACCAGACCGGCCTCCCACCCATGCCCGTAGAAATCGTCAAAATCCTTGGCAAACTTCGATTCCGCCAGAGCTTCTCCCAAAACCTCCTCCACCACTCCGTCGAAGTCGCCCACCTCGCCGGCCTGCTCGCCACCGAAATCGGCGCCGACACCACCACCGCCAAACGCGCCGGCCTCCTCCACGACATCGGCAAAGCCCTCAACCACGAAACCGAAGGCTCCCACGCCATCGTCGGCGCCGACTTCGTCAAACGCCACGGCGAATCCCCCGAAGTCGTGGACGGCGTCGCCTCCCACCACGACGAAGTCCCCCACGTCGGCATCTGGGGCATCCTCGTCAGCGCCGCCGACGCCATCTCCGCCTCCCGCCCCGGCGCCCGCTCCGAGACCATGACCACTTACATCAAACGCCTCGAAGACCTCGAACGCATCGGCAACTCCCTCGACGGCGTCGAAAAATGCTTCGCCGTCCAGGCCGGCCGCGAACTCCGCGTCTTCGTCAGACCCGATCAAATCTCCGACGACGACGCCACCAAACTCGCCCGCAACCTCTGCCGCCGCATCGAAAACGAAATGACCTACCCCGGCCAGATCCGCATCACCGTCATCCGCGAAACCCGCGTCCTCGAATACGCCAAATAATCGCCCCCCTTTCCCCGCTTTCCCAATCTTCCCCTCGCCCACAGCACCTCGCATGAACCTCGTCACCGGCAAAATCGCCATCATCACCGGCGGCTCCAAAGGCTACGGCGCCGGCATCGCTGAAGCCTTCAAACAAGCCGGCGCCGAAGTCTGGATCACCGGCCGCGACGCCACCGCCCTCACCGCCACCGCCCAACGCCTCGGCGTTCATCCCGTCGTCGCCGACGTCACCCAACCCGCCCACTGGGACCGCCTCTTCGCCGAAGTCACCCGCCACTCCGGACGCCTCGACATCCTCGTCAACAACGCCGGCGGCGGCGTCAAGATCGCCCCCATGACCGAACAGACCGACGAGTCCATCGCTGAAATCATCGCCGCCAACCTCACCGGCCACCTCCTCGGCTGCCGCCGCGCCGCCAAAATCATGACCGCCCAGCGCTCCGGCATCATCATCAACATCTCCAGCGTCTGCGCCCGCTACGCCTGGCCCGGTTGGGGCCCCTACTCCGCCGCCAAGGCCGGCCTCGCCCAGTTCGGCCACTGCCTCTACACCGAACTCCGCGCCGCCGGCGTCCGCGTCACCACCCTCACCCCTTCCTGGGGCGCCACCGACTTCCTCGCCGCCGCCGATATCCACGGCCATCCCGCCGCCGCCGAGGAAGTCCGCCGCCAGACCATGCAACCCCACGAAATGGGCCGCCTCGTCCTCGACCTCTGCCAGCTCCCTGCCCACCTCGCCGTCCCCGACCTCACCATCCAGCCACTCGTCCAACAGATCGAACCGATGTGATTCTAATGCGCGTTCAAGAAGAGACTGAGGCGCGAGGGGACTTTCGCCGCGGGCAAGGCGCGAGGAAGGCCCATATCCAAACCGGATCTGTGACTGACGAGCAACGCCGCCAGCGGCGAAAAGACCAAGCGCATTAGTCTGGCCTTGAACGCGCATTAGAATGAACCCCGGCCTCGTCTGCTTCGAGGACGACCACCTTCTGGTCGTCAACAAACCCGCGGGCTGGAACACCCACTCCCCCGCGCCCTTCGCCGGCGAAGGCATCTTCGACTGGCTCCGCCACCGCGAACCCCGCTGGGCCACCCTCGCCATCCTCCATCGCCTCGACAAGGAAACCTCCGGCCTCCTCCTCTTCGGCAAATCCCCCGCCGCCAACCAATCACTCACCGACCAGTTCACCCGCCGCGCCGTCCACAAACGCTACCACCTCCTCACCGACCGCCCCCCGCCGTCCGCCCGCTTCACCGTCGAAGGCTTCATCCGCCGCGCCGGCGACCACTACCTCAACGCCAAAACCGGCACGGACGCCGAACACGCCATCACCCGCTTTCAAATCCTCCAGTCCGCCCGCGGACGCACCCTGCTCGAAGCCGAACCCATCACCGGCCGCACCCATCAAATCCGCGTTCACGCCGCCGCCCGCGGCTTCCCCATCCTCGGCGACACCCTCTACGGCGGCACCCCCGCGCCGCGCGTCTGCCTCCACGCCCACCAACTCACCATCACCCATCCCGTCTCTCACACAGCTCAGGAATTCACCGCGCCCGCCGACTTCGACGCCGACCCCCGCCTTGCCCTCCGCACCGCGCTCATCGATCCCGCCGCCACCAACGCCTTTCGCCTCGCCCACGGTGCCGCCGACGGCCAGCCCGGCCACTACTTCGAAGAGCTTGGCGACTTCCTCGTCTCCCAATCCCCCGCCCCCGCCGACGAAGCCTGCCGCGCCGAACTCCAGCATTGGTTGCAACGCCTGAAGCTCCAAGGTGCCTACCACAAAACCCTCCACCGCCAACTGCGCAGCAACTCCCCCGCCGACGTCTCCCCCCAGCTCGCCGCCGGCAATCCCGCGCCCGACGAAGTCCTCATCCGCGAAAACGGCCTCCACTACACCCTCCGCTTCTCCGAGGGTTATTCCGTCGGCCTGTTTCTCGACCAGCGCGACAACCGCCGCCGCTTCCTCACCAACCACGTCGCCGCCGGTTTCCCCCTCTTCCCCGCCGGCCCCGCCGGCACCGAAGTCCTCAACGTCTTCGCCTACACCTGCGGCTTTTCCCTCTGCGCCGCCCGCGCCGGCGCCCGCGCCACCAGCCTCGACCTCTCCCGCAAATACCTCGACTGGGGCCGCCGCAATTTCGCCGCCAACCAGATCCCCCCCGAAGAGCACGACTTCATCTACGGCGACGCCTTCGACTGGCTCCGTCGCCTCGCCAAGAAAGGCCGCCGCTTCCACGCCATCGTCCTCGACCCGCCCACCTTCTCCCAATCCAAGGAAAACGGCACCTTCCAGGCCGCCCGCGACTACGAACGCCTCGTCACCGCCGCCCTCCCCCCCCTCCAACCCCCCGGCGTCCTCCCCGCCTCCACCAACGCCGCCACCCTCGCCCCCGCCGAATTCCTTGCCCAAATCAACGCCGCCATCACCGCCGCCCGCCGCCGCGTCACCCAGCAACATTACGCCCCACAACCACCCGACTTCCCCGTCACCCGCGACGAACCCGCCTACCTCAAAACCGTCTGGCTGCGCATCCAATAATCCCGTCACCCCGCGATTGACGAACCTCGCCCCCAGCCTAGCTTTGCACCCGTCCCGTCCGGTCGCTATGTTTACGCCGTGAAGTTTAGCTGCCCCCATTGCAATCAACGCCTCGAAGCCGACGCCGAAGCGGCCGGCGCGGAGATTGCATGCCCAGCCTGCGGCAACTCCCTCACCGTCCCCGCCGAAGCGTCCGCCACCCCGCCACCCGCGCCAGTTCCCCCGGCCCCACCCGTTTCCACCGCCCCGCCCACGCCTGCCCCGCCACCCGCAGCCACGCCAAAACCAAGACGCCGCCCCGCGCTCGCCTTCGCGGCAGTCGCCGCCCTCGCGGTCATCGCCGCCGTCTCTGCCGGCTTCGCGCTCAAGCAACGCGGCAGTAACACCGCGGAACAGAAGGCCCGGATCGCTGAACGAACCGGCGGTGCCGCCGCCTACGAAAAACAGGTCAAACCCCTCCTCGCCCGCTATTGCTACGACTGCCACGGCGACGCGAAACAAAAGGCCGACCTCACCCTCCAAACCTACCGCGACGCCGCCTCCGTCACCAACGACCGCAAAACTTGGGAAAAGGTTCTCGCCAACCTTCGCAACCGCGAAATGCCGCCCCAGAACAAACCCCAGCCCACCCAGGCCGAACGCGACTTCCTCGCCGCCTGGATCGAAGGCGAAATCTTCGACACCGACTGCACCAACCCCGACCCCGGTCGCGTCACCATCCGCCGTCTCAATCGCGCCGAATACAACCACACCATCCGCGACCTCGTCGGCGTCAAATTCCAGCCCGCCGACGACTTCCCCGCGGACGACTCCGGCTACGGCTTCGACAACATCGGCGACGTCCTCTCCCTTCCCCCCATCCTGTTCGAGAAATACGCCGCCGCCGCCGAGAAAATTCTCCAGGCCGTCTTCGCTCCCGCCACCACCAACCGCCCTCCCACCAAGCGCTTCGCCGCCAACAAACTGCCCTCCACCGCCACCGGCGGCCCCTACGGCGACTCCGGCAAAGCCCTCAACACCGAGGGCTACATCAGCACCCCCATCCAGTTCCCCGCCGCCGGCGATTACCTCCTCCGCGCCCGCGCCTTCGGCCAGCAGGCCGGCAAAGACCCCGCCCGCATGGAATTCCGCCTTGATGGCAAAGCCCTCCAGGTCTTCGACGTCAAAGCCGTCGAGCGCTCCCCCGAAATCTACTCCTATAAAATCAACGTGCCCGCCGGCCAGCGCCAGTTCGCCGCCGCCTACATCAACAACTTCCGCGACCCGAACGAGAAAAACCCCGAGCGCCGCGACCGCAATCTGATCATCGAATACCTCGAGGTCGCCGGCCCCCTGCCCACCAAGCCCGAAACTCCGAAACGCTCCGAGGCCTACCACCGCGTCATGTTCCGCCAGCCCACCCCCGCCACCAAGACCGCCGTCGCCCGCGAAATCATCGGCACCTTCGCCGAACGCGCCTACCGCCGCCCCGTCGCCGCCGACGAACTCGACCGCCTCATGAAACTGTTCGAACTGGCCGACCGCAACCGCGACTCCTTCGAGCAGTCCGTCCAACTCGCCCTCCAGGCCGTCCTCGTTTCACCCCACTTCCTTTTCCGTGGTGAACTCCAACCCGAGCCCAACAACCCCGCCGCCATCCATCCCATCAACGAATTCGCCCTCGCCTCCCGCCTTTCCTACTTCCTCTGGAGCAGCCTTCCCGACGACGAACTCTTCTCCCTCGCCCGCCAGGGCCAGCTCCGCAAACAGCTTGATGCCCAGGTCAAACGCATGCTTCAGAGCCCGAAATCCGCCGCCCTCGTCGAGAACTTCGCCGGCCAATGGCTCCAGCTTCGCAATCTCAAACACCTCGCCCCCGACGCCAAACTCTTCCCCAAGTTCAACGACTCCCTCCGCCACGACATGCTCCGCGAGACCACCCTCTTCGTCGAGGCCGTCATCCGCGACGACCGCAGCGTCCTCGACTTCCTCGACGCCGACTTCACCTACCTCAACGAACCCCTCGCCCGCCACTACGGCATCCCCGGCGTCACCGGCGACGAATTCGTCCGCGTCTCCCTCAAGGGCACCCCCCGCGGCGGCCTCCTCACCCACGCCAGCATCCTCACCCTCACCTCCAACCCCAACCGCACCTCTCCCGTCAAACGCGGCAAATGGGTCCTCGAAAACCTTCTCGGCACACCCCCGCCCCCGCCTCCGCCCGACGTCCCCGAACTCGCCGACCAGAAACAGCTCACCGGCACCCTCCGCCAGAAAATGGAGCAACACCGCGAAAACCCCGTCTGCGCCTCCTGCCACGCCCGCATGGACCCCATCGG
>CAZUUP010000096.1:1632-12786 GCA_964623105.1 uncultured Akkermansia sp. | reverse complement strand
CTCCATCCACGCACCGTTGCCACGAGCGGCCTCACCGTCGCCCAGTGTCCGGACCGCGTTGCTGAACGCCCTGCGCCATCAATCTCAGCCCTTTGGAAGCCACCCGCGGCTCCGCCAACATAAATTCGGGAAGCCGCCGCCGGCATGTCAATCGCCGCACAGATTCGCCACCCTCCTTCCCCCCGTCCCGCCTCCCCCATCCTGCCCCCGCGCCATTTTTCATGTAAGATTCCCCACCCCGCCGCTATACCCCACCAAAGAACCGTCATGCCCGAAACCCCGCCACCCACCCCGCCCGCCGAGGCCGACCTCGTCCGCGCAGTGCAAGCCGGCAACACCGCTGCCTTCGAACCCCTAGTAGATGCCCACCTCGATCACATCCGCGCCTTCATCGCCCTCAAGCTTCCCCTCGCACATCTCGTCGATGAACTCGCCCACGAAACCTTCGTCTTCGCCTTCCGCAATATCGCCGGCTTCACCGCCGGCACCGCCTTCCGCTCCTGGCTCCGCGCCATCGCCACCAACCTCATCCGTGCCGAACTTCAGCGCTACGCCCGTGCGCAGGCCAATCAACTCGGTTACGCCCGCGCCCGCCTCCTCGAAACCGATCTCCTCGCCACCCCGCCCGGCGACTCTCCGGAAATCGAGCACCTCCGCGCCTGCCTCCAATCCCTCCCGCCCCACGCCCGCGAGATTCTTGAATTGAAATACACCCACGATCACCCCATCGCCTACATCGCCTCCCGCCTCAACCGCACCGAAAACTCCATCTGGCAGACACTCTACCGTCTTCGCGCCCAACTTCGCGAGTGCATCGAACAAAAGCTCCGCCACTCCGCCTGACCCCCGCCCCGTGATCTCAGACTCACAAATTCAAGCCTACCTTGCCGGCCAGCTCTCCGCCGCGGACCGCGCCAATTTCGAATCCGCCGTCACCGCTGACCCCGAAGCCCTCCGCCGCCTGATTGATCAGGAACGCCTCGACTCCGCCCTCCGCATCCTCCTCGCCCCCGCCACCCTCCGCCAACGCTGCCGGTCCGCACTGCTCGCCAATATCCTCGGCCAATCCCACCAGTCCGCCGTCCGGCAGGTGATGGCCGCCGTTCAACCGGCACCGCCTTCGATGCGCCGCTTTTCACTCTTCCACTGGCTCACGCTGCTCCAAAACCATCCGGCCAAGGCCGCCCTCGCCTTCGTCGCGCTGGCCGCCTTGGTGGCGCTCGTCCTCGCCCTGCCGGGCAAAAGGTCCTCGCCTACCCTCACTCACCAAACTCCCGTCGTCGCCCAGACCAATCACGAAACCCCGGTCATCCCCGCCCCCCCCGCACCCTCTCCCGCCGTCGCCACCCGCGTCGCCTCCCAATGGCCCTTCGCCCCCGACAGCCTCTGGAACACCCCCATCGGCTCCGCCGCCCGCTTCGCCCCCGTCCAAGGCCCGGCCGACCTCGCCACCGGCCTCCTCATCGTCAGCGCCCATATCGCCCACCCCATCGTCCTCGCCTCCACCAACGATCCCATTGCCGACTTCTTCATCGCTGACGCCCCGACCCCCTTCATTACCACCCATCTCCCGAATGCCGTTTTCACCACCCCAACTGCCTCCGGGACCACCCTCCTCGTCCTCCCGGACGGTGTCACCCTTCTCGAACTCCGGCACTTCGGCCGCACCGGTCCCAATCTCCGCGCCAACCGCATCGACCGCACCGACCTCCGCGGACCCGGCATTCCTCCGCAACATCTGGCCGCCACCTCTTCCGGCATCTCCCAAATGGCCGGCAGCCTCCGCCGCCACGAACTCACCAACCACATCCCCCACGTCGTTGGCGCCGTCATTCCCATGCAAATCCTCGCCCGTCACCCCGGCGGGACCGCCCACCTCTGGCCCGCCACCGGCTCCATTGCTGATGATCCCAGACTCGCCCGTCATCTCGCCCCCACCGGCAATCTCCACCTCGGCACCCTCCTCGCCATCCCACCCTCGGTGGACATCACCCAGCACACCGCCCCCGGCACCCCCGCCCGCGCCCTCGCCCGCGCCCTCCAGGACTATGGCCTGCTCATCAAGGACACTTTTGACGGCACCGGCTTCGTTGAATGGGAGTCCGCCGGCCGCCCCCATCTGGTGCTCTGCGCCGATGACCCTTGGTCTGGCGGCGATCCCGCCGCCATCTCCCGTCAAATCGCCCCTCTCGTCCGCGAACTTCGCATCGTCACCAACCACGGACCTGCCACCCCCGGCGGCGGCGGCACACCCCGCGTGCCAGACTTGATTCCGCCGTTCGGCAATTCCGGTCCAAGCGCGCCCAATCTCCGTTGACCTCAACATCCGATTCCCGGACCTCCGATCCCGGAGACTTTAAGGAAAACCGCCCGTCCGCCACTGACCCATCCGCATTTGCCAACCGCAGGAACGTCGAATTCTCCCCGATGTCACTTCGTCGCAGCCCTTCGATATGCAAATCCGTTCTAAACTCGCCCGCGCGCACACGCGCCACGCGTTCACGCTCATCGAGTTGTTGGTCGTCATCGCCATCATTGGCATTCTCGCCAGCCTGCTGCTACCCGCACTGGGCGGCGCGAAAGCCAGAGCCATCAGCATGAAATGCTTGAACCAACACAAACAGATTGGCTTGGCCTATAAGCTTTATGCCGACGATTACGATGGAGTTGTCGTGCCGTTCGATTCGCCGGGCACCCCCATCGCCCCCGCCTTGGTCGTGCGCAACCCTCCCACCCCCAATATTTGGTGGCCAGACAACCTGAAATACTACACCGGTCCCGACCGGACCCTCTTCCAGTGCCCCAAGCAACCCAAAACCTGGGTTTCCAATGATTTTGGCATCGGCCTGAGCACGCCAGAAATCGGCTGGACCGGTGCCACCCGGCTCAATGAAAGCAGGATAAAAAAACCCAGCGATACCGTGGTCCTGGCGGATTCCGCTTTTGGCGTCCCGGCATCGTGGGCGACCGAGACCGACCCGGCAAAATGGCTGGGCCAACAAGGCTCGGCCACGAATCCCAATGAACGGATCAGCTTTGATACCCCGGCCCCGGGTAGTGCGTTTACCCAACCCTGGTCGCGCCGGGTGATCAGCCGCCACGAAGGAAAAACCTCCACCGGATGGGTGGACGGCCACGCGGAGATAACGCTGACCCGAACTTTGGGCTTTCTGGTGGCTGGCACCGCCACACCAAATGTTGTCGGAGCCCCGGACGCCAAATGGGACTTGGAGTAATTTCCTCGGATGCGTCCGGCGCCGCACTGAATTCTGAACTGCGCGGCGGTGTTTCAACGGGCCCTGCGCCCGGTCGCGGGTAAGGAGGTCGGGCACATCGCCATCCAGTGGCTGCATAACCTGCTGGGACCGACACCGGCCGCCGATGCCCCGGTCATCAACTGTCGCGAATTTCAAGACGACCGATTCAGAATGGTCAACGCCCCTGGCCAACCCGGTCAATGGCTGCCAGACGTCGAACCGCTCTCCCAAAAGACCAACGGGATTTCCACCGCGCGGGCGTCGATCCAGCATCAGGAACAGGCGAAAACACAACGCCTTCGGCACCCCTGCTTGCTCCGCCCGGCTGGAACAGGGCGATCAGTGCATCGACAGGCTCGCGGCCCGCTAAAGGCTACACCACCCTGAGATTCCGCCGCGTAAGTTCTCCCTACCAGCTGTTATACACGTACGAATGAAGACACTGTTTCTCGCCGACCGACGCGCCCCGTGCGCCTTGCTCGTACTCCTCAGCTTGCCTGCCGCCGCGCAAATGCTTCCCGCGCGCTATCGCCAGACCGACAGCATTCCCTACGTCACCGGCGGCCAGCATCGCCACCCCCGGCGGCGAAGGCACACCCCGCCGATCGCCTGTCCCCGCCTCTACCGCCCCCTGAGATTTCACCGGCCTTCCCGTTGAAAACAACTGCCGCTGCGAATACCGTCAAAGCCACTGACTCCCACAATTCAATTAACCTCCTCAACTTATCTGAGTTCCCATGACAACCACCTCCGCCCTCACCTTCGTCACCCTCATCAGCACCATGTTGTTGGGCGCCGTCACCCACGCTGCCGCCGCTGAACCGTCAACCGCCCCGGTTTCGAAAGCCTGGTCCGGCACTTGGAACAACCGCAAATACAACACCTCCGGCAGTCTCACCTGCACCGTCGTCGGCGATCAGGGCGGTCAGTGGCTCGCCAAATTCACCGGCGTCGCCCTCGGCAAACCCATTACCTACACCGCCCTTATGACCCCCAAACCCGAGGGTTCGAAAACCAACCTTACCGGACTGACCAAGGTCGATGGCTTCGATTACCAATGGTCCGCCGCCATCCAGGGCAAGACCCTCAACGGCTCCTACAAGGCCTCCAACGGCAACAACGGCGAATTCCGTCTTCAATCCAAATAGCCCCGGCCCGCCATTTCCGCCCTCCAACACCCAGTTGCGTCGCGCCGCAAGCCGACGCCCCTGCTTCCGCGTCCCCTACAGAAAACACCTGACCCGCATCCCGTAAGATTCCCCCTGCTTCCCGCTATAATCCTTGTGATGAATGACACGAATCCCGCCCTGCCAACGCACCCCACGGAACGGCCCGCGGACTTCCCTTCCTCCATGGACCGCCCCTCCGCCAACCCCGCCCCCATTCGATCAACGCACCCGCCTCGGGTGGAGATTTCCACCGTCGTCGTCACTTTTCTCCTGATCTTCTCCCTCGTCCCCCTGCACGCCCAGGATGACCTCGCGCCGCTCTCCGACGAGTTCGCGAATGCCGCCACCCTTGCCAACTTCACGCGGCTCTACACCGTCGAGGGTTGGGGAGTGAACCGGCTCACCACTTACGACATCAACACCACACGCCCCGGCGCGCTCGTCATGGTCCCGCGCGCCTCCGGCTGGTATCAGGATTATCAGGGCGAACTCGCCTTCAAAAATGTCACCGGCGATTTTGTGGTCACCGCTGATGTCGGGGTGACCAATGTCGCCGGCACCGGTGCGCCGGGCGCAAACTACGCTTTCGCCGGCCTGCTGGTGCGCGCGCCGCGTCCGTCGGTCATCTCGCCCGCGACGTGGACCGCTGGTGGCGAAAATTGGGTCGTGCAGGGCGTCGGCGCAGCGGGGTCGCCGGGGAGCTACAGCTACGAACAGAAGGACACCATCAACAGCGTGACCACGACGGCGTTCCCGGCAGGCAGCGGGCGCGCGACCTTGCAGATGGCCCGTCTCGGCAACGCCCTCCTCGTCCTTCGCCAACCCGCGGGCGGTGCCTGGGCCGTCGTCGCGCGCTACCCCCGCGCGGATTTCCCGGCGACGCTCCAGGTCGGCCTCAGCGCGATGGGCAATTACTCCGCCGCCTCCGCCCTCACGCCGCTCCAGCACAACCAAACCGTCATCACCGCGCAGAGCGCCGACCTCGTGGCCACCTTCCACTACTTCCGCCTCCAACGGCCCGTCGTCCCTGCGAATCTGCAAGGCCTCGACTTCACCAACCCCGCGCAGGTCAGCGACGCGCAACTGCTCGCATTCCTCGGCGCCAACGCAAATTCAGCGCCCGCCACCGGCTCGGCGGGCACGCTGCAATTCAGCGCGGCGACCTATTCCGTCGCCGAGAATGCCGGCACCGCCACGATCACCGTCACCCGCGCGGGGGGCGCAAACGGTGCGGTGGGCGTCAGCTTCGCGACAGCCAACGGCACCGCTTCGGCAGGCAGCGATTACTCGGGCGCGAGCGGTTCGTTGAACTGGGCCGACGGCGACGCGGCGGCCAAAACCTTCGCCGTCACGATCTCGAATGACACCGCCGTCGAGGGCGCGGAAACGGTAACCCTCTCGCTCAGCGCGCCCACCGGCGGCGCGACGCTCGGCTCGCCCGCGACCGCCGTGCTTACCATCGTGGACGACGATGCCGCGCCGTTTACCGACGATCTCGCCGCGCTCTCCGACGAGTTCGACAACGCGGCGACGCTCGCGGATTTCCAACGCGTTTTCCAAGTCGAGGGCTGGGGCGCGGGCGCCAACAAACTTCAGACCTTCGACATCAACACCTCGCGCCCCGGCCGGCTTGTGATGATCCCCTACACTTCGAGTTGGTATAACAACTACGTCGGCGAGCTGGCCTTCAAAAACATCACCGGCGACTTCGTTATCACCACCGAAACCCTCCCCCGTAATCGCGCGCAGACCGGCGCGCCCGGTGGCCAGTATTCGCTCTCCGGCATCATGGTGCGCGCGCCGAGCGGCCTGACCACGGGCGCGGCGGGCTGGCAGACCGGCCGGCAGAATTACGTCTTCCTCTCGCATGGCGCGGCCAACAATCCGGGCACCTACCAGTTCGAAGTGAAGACCACTCTCAACAGCGCCTCGACGCTCTACATCTCGAACAACGCGCCCGCCCAGGCCGAGATCCAGGTGGCCCGGCTCGGCGGCTCGCTCATCATGCTGCGCCGCGACAACGGCGGGCAGTGGCTGGTTCATCGCCGCTACTCGCGCCCCGATTTCCCCGCGACCTTGCAGGCCGGATTGACGGTTTACACCGACTGGCAGGGCCTGCAGTCCGTCTATCCCTTCGGCCAGGAACTCACGCACAACTCCTCCGTCATCACCGGTCAAAACCCCGACCTGCGCGCTGAGTTCGAGTATCTCCGCTACCATCGCCCGCAGATTCCCGCGAACCTCGCCGGCCGCGACTTCGCCGATCCCGCGCAGGTCAGCGATGCCGAACTGCTCGCCTTCCTCGGCACCAACGCCAACGCCCCGGGCAACAACCCGCCGACGTCCGTCGCTCCCGCCATCACCACGCAGCCGCAAAGCCGGACGGTGGAGGAAGGCGCGAGTGCGACCTTCTCCGTCGTCGCCACCGGCGCGCCCACGCCGGTGTATCAATGGCGACGCCATGGCACGAACCTGCCCGGGGCCAACACTACGAGCTTCACGCTTACCAACGTCTCCACCAACGACTCCGGCGCGCTCTTCAGCGTCGTGCTCACCAACAGCGCTGGCAGCGTCACCAGCGTCGTCGCCACGCTCACCGTCACGCCGCTGCCACCCGGCACCCTCGGTGGATTCCCCAACGTCCCGCAGGTGCCGGGCCGGCTGCTCACGCCGTTGCTCGCGCCGCAGCAGGGGCGCACAGCCGTCCTCGCGTTCCACAACGGCTGGCTTTACTCCGTGCCGGAAGCGCCCTCGAGCCAGCCCAACTCGGATGTGCGGGTCCGCCGCTGGAACATCTCGGACCTGGCCAACGTGCGTGAAGTCGAGCAACTCGGCATCTCGCCCATGCCCGTGATGGCCCACGGCTATCTCTTTCTCGGACGCAATCTCGTGCTCGGCCCGAACTGGCCCCCCGAAGCCCCGTGGTCCTTCCGCGCCGAATCGCCCGGCGTCAACCGCCGCGTGTCAACGCCCGAGATGCTCGGCGTCTATGTCCGCGGTCATCTGTATCAGCCGTGGGGCATCGACCCGACTTACTGGAGCTATGACAGCAACCCACAGCGCAGCGCCGCCGTTCTGAGCTACGATGACCGGCCGCTCGCCACCTTCGACCATCTCGGCCAGACCGGCGGCCTCATCGGCCATCCCTTCATCGTCGGCAACATCCTCATCTACGCCTCCGACCAGAGCCGCACTGGCGTGGCCACCTACGACATCAGCGACCCGCGCAATCCCGTGCTGCTCGACGTGCTCAAGACCGGCGGCCCCGGCGGTTACTGGCCCGAACTGTGGGGCGGCGACGGCAAGCTCTACGTCGTCTTCCCCTATCGCGAACCGGGCAACGGCATGCGGGTCGTGGATGTGACCGACCCGGCGCATCTCCGCTTCGTCGCCGACGTCCCGCTGCCCGGCGACGAGTGCATGTATGTGCAGTTCCAGGATGAATTCGCCTTCCTCGGCAGCCACAAGGTGGACATGCGCACGCTCCGCTCCGTGCTTCGCTTCGATGCCCGCGGCCAGCGGCCGGACACTGCGAATGTGGATGTCAGCCAGTTCGCCCTGCCCATCGGCAACCTCCTTGTCACCGGTGGCTCCGGCCCCAATCAAGGCATGGCCATCTGGGCGCACCAGGCCGAACCCGACCGGCGCGGCCCGACCGTCAGCTACCACATCCCGCGCGCCGGCCAGGCGAACTACTCGACCAGCGCGCCCATCAGCCTCCTCATTCACGAGACCCTGCGCTCCGAATCCATCGAGTTCGGCACGAACCTCATCGTGCGCCCGCTCGGCGGCCAGCCCATCTCCGCGCGCTGGGTGCTCGCCTTCGATGACACGCTCACCATCTCGCCCGACGGCGGTTTGCTCCCCAACACCACCTACGAAGTCATCGTGGTCGGCGGTGGCATCAAGGATGTCGCGGACAACGGCATCGAGCCGTACGCCTTCACCTTCTCGACCGGGGGCAATGTCGGGGGCAACCGCGCGCCGGTCGTGGAATCGTTCACCGTCTCCGCTTACCCGGCGGCGACGAATCAATTGCTCACCTTCACGGCGAGCGCGTCCGACCCCGATGGACAGGCCCTGGAATACCGCTTCGACTTCGGCGACAGCACGCCGCGCACGGCCTGGAGGGCAACCGCGACGGCCACCTACAGCTACGCGACCAACGGCCATTATCCCGCCACCGTGCAGGTGCGCGACCCCGCCGGCTTGATGGCCACGCGCGCGCTGAACGTGACGGTCCTGAGCGGTCCCGCGCCCGGTCTCGGCGCGCGCCACAGCGGGCCAATCGCGCTCCATTCTGCCAACCGCCAGGTGTGGGTGGTGAACCCTGACAACAACACCGTGCAAACCATCCACGCCGACACGCTCGCCCGTGGCACTGAGCGCGGCGTGGGCGCGGACCCGCGCGGCGTGGCGTTCGACGCGGCCGGCAACGCCTGGGTGACGTGCCACAAGGCCGACCGGATTGACATCGTGTCCGCGGGCGGCGGCGCCGTGTTGCCGCTCCCCGTGCGCTACGGCAGCGCGCCGTTCGGCATCGTCACTTCCCCCGACGGCGGGACGGCTTACGTCTCGATGTATGGCAGCGGCGAAATCGTACGCTTCAACACCGCGACCCGCACCGCCACCGGCACGCTCGCCCTTGGCCCCACGCCGCGCGCGCTGGCGTTGAACGCCGATGGTTCGCGGCTTTACGTGACCCGCTTCCTTTCGCTGAAAGATGACGCCGAGGTCTGGGAGGTGGACGCCGCCGCGCTCACGCGATTGCGCACCTTTCGCATCCACAAGTTCGGCGGCGACCTGCACCGCGACACCAGCGCCGAGGGCATGGGGGTGGCCAACTACCTGGCCAGCGCCGCCATCACCCGCGACGGCACGCGCCTGCTCGTCGCCGCGACCAAGCCGAACACGGAGAAAGGCACCGCCCGCGGAGCGGACCTGGACGACGACAACACCGTGCGCAACCTGGTCATCTTCATCGACCTCGCCACCGGCGCGGTCGTGCGCACGCTCGACATCGACAACAGCGATTCCGCCAGCGGCCTCGCGTTGTCCCCGCTGGGCGACTTCTTTTTCACCACGCTCCAGGGCAACAACGACCTCGCCATCTTCGACGCCTTCCGCACGGAAAGCTCCGCCGGCCTCGGTGGCCTGCTCACCCGCCGCGCCGTGGGCCGCGCGCCGCAGGGGGTGTGCGTGGACCCGGTCACGCGCCGCGCCTTCGTGATGAACCTGATGAGCCGCGACGTGTCCGTGCTCGAACTGGAAACCTTCCTCAGCACCGGCGCGCTGAACATCGCGGCCACGAACGTGACCACCGCCGTCACCGAACTGGTGCCGCCCGCCGTCAAGCGCGGGAAGGAAATTTTCTACCACGCCGGCGACCGCCGCATGAGCGCCGAAGGCTACATCTCCTGTGCGAGCTGCCATGTGGACGGCGGGCACGACGGCCGCGTGTGGGACTTCACCGGTCGCGGCGAAGGGCTGCGCAACACCATCACCTTGCACGGCCGCGCCGGCACCGCGCACGGAAATGTCCACTGGTCAGGAAACTTTGATGAAATCCAGGACTTCGAGCACGACATTCGCAGCGCGTTCGGCGGCGCGGGCTTTCTCACCGCCGAACAATTCGCCGCCGCCAGCACGCCGCTCGGCCCGCCGAAAGCCGGGATGAACGCCGACCTCGACGCCCTCGCCGCCTACGTGGCGAGCCTCGGGAACGCGACCCTTCCGCGCAGCCCGCACCGCGCGGCGGACGGTTCGCTCACGTCGGCAGCGCAGGCCGGCGCGACGGTATTTGCGGCGCAGAACTGCGCCAGTTGCCACGCCGGTTCCACCATGACCGACGGCCAGTTGCACAATGTCGGCACGCTGCGCGCGACCTCGGGGCGGCGGCTGGGCGCGGCGCTCACCGGCATCGACACGCCCACTCTGCGCGGTGTCGCCAGCACCGCGCCCTATTTCCACGACGGCTCGGCGGCGACGCTGGCGGACGTCTTCACCGTCGCGGGCGGCACGCTCCTTCCCGCCGAACTGGCCCTGCCCACCGGCACTTCTCAAGTGGTGAGCAACGACGCCAACTACTACATCAACTACGATGAAACCGCGTTCGGCCATGCCTTCGTCCACTTCGGCGACGGCGTCTTCGGCGACGGCGGCGCGCTGACCTTCGCCAACGTCAACGGCGGGTCCGGCGGCCTTGGTGCGGTGGAAATTCGCTACGCCGCCAGCTTCACCCCCACCGCGTTCACCATCTCCGTCAACGGCTCCAACTTCACCGCGACCGTCCCCACGCCCTTCAACGAGCCAGCCTGGCGCACCGTGAACTGGCTCACCCACCGCTTCGAGAACGTCCCGCTCCAGCCCGGCACCAACAACACCATCGTCCTCTCCCACCGCTCCATCGGTCCCAGCGTGGATCATCTCGTCGTCTCGACTCCCGATGACTTCGCCCTCGCCGCGCCGCACCGCCGTGTCCTCGCGCTGCCACAAACGGACCAGGACAACCTCCTCGCTTACCTGCGTGAACTCGATGGTTCCCCGCTGCCCGGCCAGTCCGATCCGCCCGTCATCACCGCGCCACCCGTCAGCGCACTCGTCGTGGCGGGCACCAACCACACCTTCAGCGTCACCGCGACCGGCTCCACGCCCCTCACCTACCAGTGGCTGTTCAACACCGCACCACTGCCCGACGCCACGAACACGACGCTCACACTCACCGGCGT
>CAZUUP010000096.1:0-1532 GCA_964623105.1 uncultured Akkermansia sp. | reverse complement strand
CAGGATCCAATGCGGATTTGACTTATGCTCCCTCGGGAATCCTATTCTACGCGCATGCCAGCATCTCCAACCTGTCCACGCCCGTTGCGAACCGTAGTCGCCGCCGTTCTCGCCCTGCTCTCGGCTCTGTCCCTGCGCGCCGATGATTGGCCCGTATTTCGCGGCCCCAATCACAACGGCATCTCCAACGAAAAAGGCTGGTCCACTGACTGGCCCGACGCCGGTCCCAAAATCCTCTGGCGCGCCGCCGTCGGACTGGGCTTCTCCTCGTTCGCGGTGGCCGGTGGACGCGCCTACACCCTCGGCAACATCAGCGGTCAGGACGTCGTCTATGCCTTCGACGCCGCCACCGGCAAGCTGCTCTGGCGGCATTCCTACGCCTGCCCCGTCGGCGCCGATTTCTATCAGGGCGGCACCAGTTCCACCCCGACCGTCGATGGCAAAACCGTCTATACCCTGAGCCGCAAAGGCAACCTGTTCGCCCTCGATGGCGAGAAGGGCACCGTCCTCTGGGGACGCAACATCATGAACGAGCTGGCCATCACTGAAGCCAACAACTGGGGCTTCGGCGGCTCCCCGGTTGTTGACGGCGACCTCCTCCTGCTTAACGCCGGAGGCGCTGGCGCAGCCTTCGAAAAATCCACCGGCAAGGTCGTGTGGAAATCCACCGGCAAGGCCGGCTACTCCACGCCGCTGCCCTTCGGCACCGGTGCGCGCCGCAGCATCCTTCTTTTTGCCGGCCGCTCCCTCGTCGCCGTCGAACCCCAGACCGGTCGCAGCCTGTGGACCTTCCCCTGGCCCACTCAATACGACGTCAACGCCGCCGACCCCGTCGTCATTGGCGACCGGGTCATCATTTCCTCCGGTTACGCCACCGGGGCCGCCGGTCTCCAGATCCAGGGTTCCCGCGCCACCCAAATCTGGCGCAACAAAAACCTCATCGCCCATTTCGCCACCGGCATCGTCCTCGACGGCTACCTCTATGCCATCCATGGCCACAGCGGCATGGTCCCCGGCGACCTCCGCTGCATCGATCCCAAGACCGGTGAAGTGAAGTGGACCGAACGCCCCGTCGGCATCGGCGGACTCACTGCTGCCGACGGCAAACTCATCATCCTCAGCGAACGCGGCAACCTCATCGTCGCCAATCCCTCCCCCGATTCCTTCAAGTCCATCGTCCAGGCCCAAGTCCTCGGCGGCACCTGCTGGGCCGCCCCCGTCCTCGCCAACGGCCGCATCTACTGCCGCAACGGCGCCGGCCAGATCGTCTGCGTGGACGTGAAAGGCAAATAGCCCCCCGCAACCGCCGGCCCAGTCCAATCGTAGCTCGACATTCCAATGTCGAGCCCCACCCCGTAGCTCGACATTCCGATGTCGAGCCCCACCCCGTAGCTCGACATTCCGATGTCGAGCCCAGTGCCTCAACATTCCGCAGTACCTCGACATTCCAATGTCGAGTCCCCGCCCCGTACCTCGACATTCCAATGTCGAGTCCCCACCCCGTAGCTCGACATTCCAATGTCGAGCCCAGT